>DVGE01000009.1 GCA_018712885.1 Candidatus Pullichristensenella stercoripullorum
CACCGGGAATTGATGGAGGCGGACTTCGCCAACAACCCCGAATACTGGAACAGCATTCCCGCCATCGCCAATGGCGACGTGCTCTACCTGCCGGTGCGCTTCGTCTCCAGCGCGGGCATTAACGTGGTGGATAACATCGGCGATCTTGCCAACCTGGTGCTTTCGCACTTCGCGCAATGAGGCGGCCCATGAACAGGACATCGCAAAAGCGCGGCTTCAACGCCCTGAAAGTGGGCAGCATCTGGCTGTTCCTGCTGATCCTGATGGCGGCGCTGTCGCTGGTGGCGGTCTCCGTCGGCAGCGCGGGATACTCCCTCGGGGAGATCCTGCGCGCCGTGTTCAGCGGCGAGGAGAGCACCATCAAGGTCATCATCTTCAACCTGCGGCTGCCGCGGCTGCTGCTGGCGCTGCTCATCGGCGCTTCGCTGTCGGTCTCGGGCGCACTGTTGCAGTCCGTGATGCGCAATCCACTGGCTGACCCCGGCACCATCGGCGTATCCGCCGGCGCGGGCACGGCGGCGACCACCATCTTGCTGCTCTTCCCGCACCTGACCAACTCGGTGCCCATCTTTGCCTTCGGCGGCGCGGCGCTCGCCTGCGCGCTCATCTATATGCTGGCGTGGAAGGGCGGCGTCGATCCGGTGCGCATCATCCTCTCGGGCGTGGCCATCAACTCGGTGCTCAGCGCCTACAACTCGCTGTTGCAGCTGCTCAATTCCGACAGCCTCGAAGGCGTGCTGGCTTTCATGAACGGCAGCCTCTCGGGCAGGTCGTGGCAGCAGGTAAAGGTGCTCGCCGTCTACGCCGGGATCGGCCTCGTGCTTTCCTTCGCCTGTATCAAGAGCGCCAACACGCTGCAATTGGGCGACGAAATGGCCAAGAGCCTCGGCGTCAAGGTCAGTTTAAGCCGCGTTTGCCTTTCGGCGGTATCGGCCTTCCTGGCGGCGGCGACGGTGTCTGTGGCGGGCATGATCGGCTTCGTCGGCCTGGTGGTGCCCCACATTTCCCGCATACTCGTCGGCTCGGACTACAAGGCCATGCTGCCCACCAGCGTGCTGCTGGGCGCGGATATACTGCTCGTCGCCGACACGGTGGGGCGCACCATCGTGCCCGGCATGGAAATTCCCGTGGGCATCGTCATGGCGGTGACGGGCGGGCCGTTCTTCCTCTACATGTTGCGAAAGAAGGGAAGCGTTCGTGGAAATCAGAGCTGAAAAACTGGAAATCGCCTACGGCGACTACACCGCCGTGGCCAACATGGATTTGCGCGTGGAAAAGGGCAAGATCACCAGTATCATCGGCCCCAACGGTTCGGGCAAATCCACCGTGCTCAAGGGCCTGACGCGGCTTTTGGACTATAAGCGCGGCGCGGTCTGGCTGGACAATCGCAGCATCAAGGACTTCACCCCTAAAGAACTGGCCTGCCACATCGGCGTGCTGCCGCAGATACACAGCGCGCCGCCGGATTTTCAGGTGCGCGAGCTGGTGGGCTATGGCCGCGTGCCGCACCAGAAGTGGTACGCGCGCCACAGCGAGGAGGACGAGAAGATCATCGACTGGGCCATGCATGCCACCGGCGTCTGGCCGCTGAGGGAAAAGTCCATCCACGAGTGCTCGGGCGGAGAATCGCAGCGCGTGTGGATCGCCACGGTACTCACCCAGCAGCCGGAGATCCTCTTTCTGGATGAGCCGACTACCTATCTGGATATCTCCCACCAGATGGAGATGATGCGCCTCATCAAGCGCCTCAACCGCGAAAACGGCATCGGCGTAGTAATGGTGCTGCACGACCTCAGCCACGCGCTGGAGGTCAGCGACTGGATCGTCGTCATCAAGGACGGCGAAAAGTACGACGAAGGCAAGCCCTGCGACGTCATCACCACGAAGATGATGCGCGAGGTGTACGACGTCGAGTGCGACATCGTACGTCTTCCCGGGCGCGAAAAGCCCATCATCGCCTATCGTGAAATATGCTGATGCATTTATTGTGAAAGGAAATATGCTCCATGAAAAAACTGTTTTGTACGCTTCTGTGTGCCCTGCTTTGCCTCGCCGCCCTGTCCTCGTTTGCCGAGGAGGAGGCCGTCTTCCTGCTGCGCCAGTCGGACTACATGAAGTCCCTCGGCTACGAGGACGTCGCCCTCGACCACGTGCCCGAGCGCGTCGCCTGCATGACCACCTATCCCTTCCGTACACTCTACGAATTGGGCGTGAACTTCGTCGCCGTGGCAGAGACCAGCACGTTTGAATATCCCGAAGAGATCAAGCCGCTGGTGATGCCCGCCGTCATGAGCAGCACGTTTGACCTCGAGGGCATCGTGGCGCTGGAGCCGGACCTCGTATTGCTGCCCGACAGCGCCATGGCCACCCACGGCGCGACCCTGCAGGAGCTGGGCATTCCCGTATTCGCCGTGACCACCAAAGAACCCGATCAGGATGTGTACACCACCGTGAAAAACCAGACCGAAGCCTACATCGAGGCCTTTGCCCAGGACGAGACGGCGCTTGCCGCCGCCGAAGACATCCGCGCCCGCTTTGCGGCGCTGGATGCGCGCATTGCCGAGGCCAACGAGCGCTACGCGGGCATGACCTTCTTTGGCGCCACCTGCGTCAGCGGCACGGATTTCTACCTGCAGGCGCAGACGTCCACGGTTAGCTCAATGATGCAACTGCTGGGCTTTACCAACATCTACGCTGAATCCATGGGCGACACCAACGCCCCTGCCAGCCTCGAGACCTTCGCCGACGTAGAGAGCGATTTGTTCGTGTTCACCTCGCAGGGCACGACCACCGTCGAGGACGC
>DVGE01000126.1 GCA_018712885.1 Candidatus Pullichristensenella stercoripullorum
CGGACAGGAGGAGACCATGCCGGAACTCAAGACAGCGTTCATCGCCAACATGCGCGCCCTGCTGGGAGAGGAGGCGGGCGCGTTTTTCCGCGCGCTGGAGGAAGCGCCGTCGCTGGCGCTGCGGCCGCACCAGGGGATGGAGGCCGCGGCGCCGTTCATCGAAGGGGCCGTGCCGTGGGCGGAGGGCGGCTTTTACCTGCGGCCGGGCGCGCGGCCCGGGGCGTCCGTGGCCCACTGGGCGGGGGCGTTTTACCTGCAGGAAGCCAGCGCCATGCTGCCGGCCGCGGCGCTTCAGGCAAAGCCGGGCGAGCGCGTGCTCGACCTCTGCGCCGCGCCGGGGGGCAAGTCCTCGCAACTGGCCCTGGCCATGGGCGGCGAAGGGGTGCTCATCGCCAACGAGGTGGACGCCGCCCGCGCCCGCGTGCTGGCCGCCAACCTGGAGCGGCTGGGCGTGACCAACGCCGTGGTGCTGAACGAAACGCCCGCGCGCCTCGCCGCGCGCTGGCCGGGGTATTTCGACGCCGTGCTCGTGGACGCGCCCTGTTCCGGCGAGGGCATGTTCCGCCGCGAGGCGCAAAGCCGCGAGGCGTGGACGGACGCCGCCCCGCGCGGCTGCGCGAAGCGCCAGGCGGAGATATTGGAAGCCGCGGCGAAGCTGGTGCGCCCCGGCGGGCGGCTTTTGTATTCCACCTGCACGTTCAACGATGTGGAAAACGAGGGCAGCGTGGCGAATTTCCTCCAAGATCACGCGGACTTTGCCCCGGAGGAGTTCGCCCTGCCGGGGCTGGGCGCGTCCCGGGGCGGCATGCTGCGCATCTGGCCGCAGCGCGCGCGCGGCGACGGCCAGTTCGCTGCCCTGCTGCGCCGCGCGGGGAGTGCCGGGGACGGGCCGGAGGCGCGGGCCGGCGCTGGTTTGACTGCCGGGGAGGTTTTTGCGCGCGGGGACGGCGGGGGCGAAGCTGCCGGACGGCCTTTCGCGCGCGGTGATGGAGAAAAACGGGCGTGCGACGGCGCGGTCGATGCCGCTGGACGGCCTTTCGCGCGCGGCGATGGCGCGGAACAGGCGCCGGCCGGGGCCGGTTTGGACGCCGGGGAGGTTTTCGCGCGCGGGGGCGGCGCGGACGGTCCCGGGAGCCGGCCCTCCGTCCATCCCGCCGCCTCCATCGACATGTGGCTCGACGCGCTGCCCAAAGCGCGCCCCGCCCGACGCGCGGGCAAAACCGCGCCCGCGCCGGACGCGGCCGCGCTCCTTCGGGCGCTGGGAGAATGTGCCGTTGCCGCGCTGCCGGTCTCGCCGCAAAGCGCCCGCCTGCATCTGGAGGGCCGCCGCCTGATCGCCGCGCCGCTGGACGCGCCGGAACTGGACGGCCTGCGCGTCGTTTCCCCCGGCCTCGCCCTTTTGCGCGCCGAGACTGCCCGCGTGGAGCCGGAGCACGCCCTGGCCATGGCGCTTTTGCCGGGCATGGCGCGGCGCGCGGCGGCGCTGACGGAGGAAGAAGCCCTCGCCTTCATCGCCGGCGAAGCCCTGCCCCGCGAGGGTGAGGCGGGCTGGACGCTGGTCACGCACGCGGGCCTGCCCCTCGGCTGGGGCAAGCAGGCCGGAGGCATGCTGAAAAACCACGTGCCCAAGGGCCTAAGGGCGCGGCTGCACCCGTGAGGGGGGCAGAAAGCGGCGACGTCTTCACGGCCTTTCGTGAAGACGTCGTTCGCGTTCGATAGAGAGGGAGTCATCCAAAGCGCTTCTTCCGCTCCTGCTGAAAGCGCTGCATGCACGCCTGTATGCCCAATATATCGACGGGGTGCAATCTGCCGATGTATTCGCCGATCGCCTCGGGGCGCAGTTGGGCGATCTTGCGCACGCGCACGACGCTTTCTTTTGTCAGGCCGGCAAAGCCCCACTCCTGCAACGTGTAGTCATAGGGGTCGTCCAGGCGCGCCGCGTGGGAAGTGACGCGCAGCACCAGCACATACACCGTCCTGTCGCTGGCGATGACCACCGGGCGGCGCTTGCCCTGCAAAGCGTCCTCCTCGAAAGGGACGTCTGCCCAATACACATCCCAGCGGTTCATAGGACTTCCACCGGATAGCCGTCCAGTATATCGTCAAAGGAGGGCAATGGCTCCTTGCCGGCAAAGTAGGCCTGTATCTCGTTGCACGGTATCTCCGCGGACTTGCCCGCCCGGCTCCACGGCGCGTTGGGGGCGTGAGAGAGCTCGACGAGCGCGCTTGTGGAATACATGCCGTATTCCCGGGCCACGTCCAGCAGCAGGTCGTATTCCTCGGGCGTAAAAGCGCCGGCGGCGGGCGGCTCGGCCGAAGAGATGCCCTCCCGCCCGTATCCCTTGTAGGCGCGATAGACCTCCGGCACGACCGGGCCGTAGGGCCACGCTTCGATGGAAGCGTCGAACAGGGGCTGTCCAAAGCGCGCCAAATGCCACCCCTGCGCAAAATACAGGAGCTTTTGCAGGCGCAGATTCGTCATCAGGTCGCCGCGGTCCAAGTCGTTTTGCCGCTTGGCAAGGTCGATGAAGAAGCGGGCTACGTCCTGAACATCTGCCATTTTTCGCCGCCTCCTTTCACGGGTCTCCCCTGTTTATCTTCTCCACGTTGAACGCTTTATCCTCTTTTTGTCCCCCCCCCAGCCGTCAGTTTTCCTCCAAAAACGCCGCCAGCTCCGCCACGCTGTCAAAGGCGCGGTCGGCGAGCGGGCGCACGGCTTTTCCCACGGCGGGGGCGGTGTGCGACCAGCCGGCGTAGGCTGAGGGCACGCCGCAGGCGGCGGCCATGGCAAGACCGGGGGAGAGGTCGTCCACCAGCAGCGCTTCCTCCGGCCGCAGGCCAAGGACGCGCAGCGTCTCTTCCAGGGGCCAGGGATGCGGCTTGCGCCGCGCTTCGGGCTGTTCCCAGCCGAAGACGAGGTCGGGTTCAAAGCCGAACAATTCCCGGTAGTGGCGCAGAATGACCTCCCGCTCGGAATGGGAGATGACGGACACGCGCCCGCCCCGCGCGCGGAAGGACGCAAACAGCGCCGCGAAGCCCGGATAGGCCGCCGGCGTGCGTGTGCGCGTGTATTTGCGCCAGATGTCCTGCTGGACGCGCAACTCCTCCGCGTTCAGGCAGAGCACGTTGGTCAGGAGCGCCTGTATGCCCGGCGCGCAGCTGCAGGCGATGAACTCGTCAAAGCCCATGCCGGCGCGCTCGGGGCGCAGCAGGCGCATGGCCTCCACAAAGGAAGGGTAATGGATGTCCGGCGAGGACATGACCACCGTATCGTCGTGATCCAGCGCCAGGCACTTTATGCGCGCGCACATGGGAGAGATCAGGCGATGCCCTTTTCGTGCATGCGGCCGGCGACGTGGTAGGCGCTTAAGTCGGTGGTGATGAGGGCCACGCCCTCCTCCTCGGCCTTTTCGATCACATCCGCGCCAAACTGCACGCCCTCGGCGGCGATGACGCAGCTCATGTCGGCCAGCACCGCCACGGCCACCACGTTCATGTGCGCCTGCACCGTGGCCCAGGCCATGCCCTCCCTGCCCTTGGCCATCACCCAGCTCAAAAGGTCGCAGGTATAGCCGCAGGTGACTTCGCGCGATGTGTCCACGGTCTTGGTCTGCACCGTGCCGTCGATGAGCGCGGCGACTTCCTGAATGGTCATATACATATCCTCCGTCGTTTATTCTCGGGTCGCTTCGGCCATTTCCACCATTTGGGAAGCCATGAAGCTGAGGCGTTCCTTGAGCAGGTGGATGCAGTTGAGCTCCGTGGCGAAGCCCTGCACCACGTCCTCGGCCAGCGCCTGACAGGTGGGCGAGCCGCAGCTGCCGCAGTCCAGCCCGGGAAGCTGCTTGCGCAATTCGCCGATGCGGGCCATTTTCTCCATCGCCACCTTGAAATCCTCGTCCAGGCGGGTGTTCTCAAAGGGTTTGAGCGGCTCTTCGAAGTAGATGGCGTCGCGCAGATCGTCCAGCTCCTTGTCCGGTATCTTCTGCTCCGGCCGCGTCTTGGGCAGCATTTGCGCCAGCAGGCGGATGCGGTTGCGGGCGATGAACATGTTCTCAAACGTCAGCGGGCCGCCTACGCAGCCGCCCAGGCAGGCCAGCCCTTCAAAGTAGCGCACTTCGGGCAGGCGGTTGTTTTCGATCTCCTCCAATACGCGGATGACGTTGTCGATGCCGTCCACGGCCAGCGCCTCGTTTTCGCCGATGGCCAGCGCCTCGCCGCCCGTGCGCGCCCAGTTGACGCCGAAGGAGGTAGCGGAGAAGTGGGCCAGGTCGGGCTTGATGTTGCCCTTGCGCAAAAGCTCGGAGAGCACGCCGTAGACCTCCAGAAAGGAGATGGCGCCGCTGACCGCGCTGGTCTTGTGGCCCAGCGGGTTGCGGATGGCGGTCATCTTCGCCGCGCAGGGGGTGATGAAGAAGCAGCCCACGTCCTTGTCATTCACGCCGCGCTCGGCGCAGAAGCGGCGGCGCGCTTCGATGGCGGCCACTTCCATGGGGCTTTTGACGTCCACGATGTTGTCGATCAGCTCGGGAAAGCGCGTCTGGATCAGCCGCACCACCGCCGGGCAGCTCGAGGAGATCAGCGGGCGCGGGACATCCGGCTCCTTCATTTTTTCCATGATCGCGCGGCTGACGATGTCGGCCCCGTGCGCCACTTCGCACACGTAGTCAAAGCCCATCATCTTCAGCGCCGTGGGGATGGCGGCCGCGGCGCGCAGGTCCTTGAACTGGCCGTAGAGCGCGGGCGCGGGCAGGGCGATCTTGTACGGGTAGCGGTTGATGGCCGAGAGGGGGTTGGTGGTGGCGACCTTGGCGTGGTGCTCGCAGACGCGGATGCACTCGCCGCAGTCTATGCAGCGCTCGTCGATGATGCGCGCGCGCCGTTCGCGGATGCGGATGGCCTCCGTGGGGCAGCGCTTCAGGCACGCCGTGCAGCCCACACACTTGGCCACGTCCAGCGTCACGGAATGGAATTTGTTCATTGCATCTCGTCCCTTCAGACGCAGAAGAATTTCATGTGTATGTTGGTGCCGACGCCCACCTTGGAGCGAATGTCAAATTCGTCGGCGTTGCGCTTCATGTTGGGAAGGCCCATGCCGGCGCCGAAGCCGAGCGTGCGCACCTCGTCCGAGGCGGTGGACCAGCCTTCCTGCATGGCAAGGTCGAGGTCGGGGATGCCGGGGCCGCGGTCGGATACGTCCAGGGTGACGCTCTCCGGCTCGATAAAGATCTCCATCTGCCCGCCCAGGGAGTGGATGACCAGATTGAGCTCCACCTCATACGAGGCCACGGACACGCGGCGGATCACCTGGCTGGGCACGCCCAGTTTGCGCAGCATGCGCTTGATGGTGCCGGAGACCTCGCCGGCGGTCTCAAAAGCGCCCTTTTCGACGGGGTAGACTTCGTGGATCAGTTCGCTCATTGCCTGCGCCGCCCCGTTCCACCCGGGAGCCCGGCGGCGTAGAGCCGCCCGCAGGCATCGTAGAGCGTGTATTCGGTCATCACGACCGCGATGCCGGCGTCCTCCGCCATATTCAGCACTTCTTCGTTGGGCAGCTTGCCGCGCACGAAGATGATCATCATCACGTCCAGCAGTTCCGCCGTGCGCACGGTGTGCGGGTTGGTCAGGCCCGTAAGCAGCACCATCCTGTCCTTGGGGAAGGCCAGCACATCGCTCATCATGTCCGAGCCGCAGGCGGTGAGGATCTCCTCCTCCGGCAGCGGGCCGACGAGTACGGTGGCGTTGAGCAACGCTTGGATCTCTGTGGCTTTCAAGAAACCAACTCCTTTGTCTTAGAGGGCGTTGAGGTCGCGCAGGTAGCGCATGTGCTCCAGGGTGATGTTAATGCTATTATACTTGATTTTCGCGGAAAGGGAAAGAGTGTTTTGTGTATTTTCGCCCGAAAGCACAAAAAGAGAGGCGCGGAATTGTTCCGCCATGGCAAGCAGGCGGGCGGTGACGGGGTTTTCCTGCGCGCCGGACACGCTGCGCAGGCGGGAAAGGATGTCTTCCAGGCGGCTGGCGGCCACGCTGAGCAGCGTGCGCGCCGCGCCGGAGTCGGTCTCGCCGCGGTCGAGCTGCAGGGCGAGGTCGCGCGTTTCCCCGGCGAGATCGCGCAAAAGCGCCTCCGCCCCGGTGACGAGGGCGATGTCCGCCTCCGCCGCGGTGACGCGCAGCCGCGCGCCGTCGGCGTGTTCTTCGTAGACCGCGCAATCGAGGCCCTCGCTCTGCGAAAGCGCGCGGGCGACGCTTTCCGCCTCGGCCCTGTCTTCATAGACGGCGCCGAGCACGAGAAAGCCGTCCGCCGTTTCAAGCACATAGCCCGCCGCGCCCCGGGGCGTGTAGCGCGCCGCCTCGATGCGCGCCTCCGTATCCGTCTCAAAGCGCCCGAGGGACACGAAATAGGCCTCCGCCGCGGCGAAGGAGGTCTCCTCGGTGACGCGCGGCGCGCCGCTGTTCGAGTCGATGGCCGCCTCCGGCGCGGCGGCAAGCCCGAGCGTGAGAAGATAGACGCAGAGCATGGTCAGCATCAGCGCCAGCGTCCAGGAAAGCGCGCTGGGCCGGTCGCGCCGCACGCGCACACGCGCGTTTTCAGGCATGGGCACACCCCCTTGGGGAAGTATATGCAGGCCGGGGCCGGCAGTACCCGGCAGTGCCCGGCAGTGCCGGGAGCCAGCGCCGTTGGCTCGGAGGCGACGCACCCATGCCCCACGAGCAGGGGGCATGGGCGCTTCTTTGCGTTTCTGGTGGGGCGGGAGAGGGCACAGACGGCGGCAAGTCCACGAGCAGGGACTTGCCGCCTGCGGCGCGTGGGGCGACGCTGCCTTGCCCCGGTTGGGCAAGGGGCGCTGCGGGGATGCGGGAGCGACGCTGTTTGCCCCGTTGGGGCAAAGGCGCTGCTGTGTGGCGCGCCTGATTTTGGCGGGTTTACGGGGAAAAGTACGTTGCGGGGCGGTCTACCTTTCAGGAGGGGCAGGCAGGCGCGCCGGGGGGCGGGGAGAGTGGAGGCGTCGTGCGTTTGCAGGGGATGGAACGCGCCTTCATCCTGGTAAGGCGTTCCGCGTCATCCATCCGTGGCGAACGCGGCGGTCCCCACCTTCCGCGTGCGGCGAAAACCGTCCGCCTGCCCTTCCCGCACCTGCCACGTTCCCGCAACCATCCCGCGAGGAGAACGGCGGGCTCTGCCCGCACCCGCCCAAGGGACCAGCCCTTGGGGATCCCTTTTTGGGGAATGCTCCCGTCGTCTCCCCGCCCCCGTCTCCCAAAACGCCGCAGGCGGCAGGCCCCTGCTCGTGGGCTTGCCGCCGTCTATTCCTGCCTTCGCCCCAACCGGAACGAAACGCAGAACGCCCGCCCCCTGCTCGTGGGGCGGGCGTTCGTCGACTTCGAGCCAACGGCGCTGTCAGCCGGCACTGCCGGCGGCCAGCGCCTCCAGCGCCGCCTGGAGCTGGGCGTCGGTCTGCGCGTCCGGGGCGTGGTAGACTACGCTGGCGTCGGCGGCGAGGGATACTTCAATGTCCGGCGTTACGCCCTGGCCGTGGATGGAACGGCCGGAGGGCGTGTAGTAGACGGCGGTGGTCAATTGTACGCCGTCGCCCTCGGGGAAGGAATAGAGCGTCTGCACCACGCCCTTGCCGTAGGTCACTTCGCCTACCACGACGCCGCGGCCCGTGTCCTGCACGGCGGCGGCGAAGATCTCCGAGGCGCTGGCCGAATCGCCGTTGACCAGCACCGCCATGGGCACGTTCCAGTATTCGCCGTCGGCGTAGTATTCCTCGCGCGCGCCGCTGCGATCCTCGGTGTAGACGATCAGGCCCTCGGGCAGGAGCATGTCGCAGATCTTCACCACGTCGTCGAGCAGCCCGCCGGGGTTGGAGCGCACGTCCACCACCAGCGCGGTCACGCCCGCCTGCCGGAAGGCGCTCAGCGCTTCCTCCACGCCGGAAACGTCGTCGCCGGTGAACTGGTAGATGGACAGATAGCCCACTTCGCCTTCGAGTATGCTGTATTCCACGTAGTTGATGTTCACATCGCCGCGCGTGAGCGTGAAGGCGAGCGCTTCGCCGTCGCGCGATACCTCCACGCGCACCGGCGCTTCCCCATCGCCTTTGAGCAGCGCCGTGGTCTCCGTCAGGCCCAGCGCCGTGCCCGCGCCCACGGGCGTGGCGTCGATGGCGGTCAGCTCGTCGCCCGCCTTCATGCCGGCCGCCTCCGCCGGCGAATCGCGGAACACGCGCAGCACGGTCAGCGCGCCGTTTTCGTCCTCGCCCACCAGCAGGCCCACGCCCACGTAGCGGCCGGTGGTCTCCTCGTTCATCGCGGCGTAGGCCTCGTTTGTGTAATAGAACGTGTAGGGGTCGCCCAGCGCGGCGAGCATGCCGTCGATGGCCGCCGTTTCCAGCGCCTCTTCGTCCACTTCCCGATAGTACAGGCCCTCCACGAGGGCGAGTATCTCCTCCGCGCGCTGTAGCCGCCCCTCGCCCACCGCGGGCGCGGCAGGGCGCGAGGCGGTCAAAAGCAGCGTCAGCGTCGAGGCGGACATGGCCACGATCAGCAGCACGCAGACAAACGTCAAAAGCGAAACGGAGCGCTTGGGCATAGAGACCTCCTTGGATGAGCGCAGGGGGCGCGGCGGGCGGACGCCTTGCCGCGGGCGGGCAAGAGATCGCCGGCGACCGCGTCTGCCAGTCGCCGGCGATCTTCCCTGCGAGCGTATGCAGCCGCGCGCGGGGCCATGTCAGATCCTGTTCTTGCGCGGCTGGGTGTTCTTGCCCAGCAGCATCATCATTTTGAACGTCACCGCGTCGTCGAACGAGCGCAGATCCAGCCCGATGGCCCGCTGCACTTTCTCCAGGCGGTAGACCAGCGTGTTGCGGTGGATGTAGAGCTTGCGCGCCGTCTCGGAGAGGTTGAGGCTGTTTTCAAAGAAGGTCTCGATGGTGTGGAGCATCTCATCGTTGAACAGCTTGGCCGTCTGGCGGTTGAAGATCTGGTTGCTGTACCGGGCGCAGGAATCGGCGGGCAGGTCGTACAAAAAGCGCTCCAGCAGCAGGCGGTTGTAGAAGAAGATGGTGCTGGTGGAATTGTAGACGCGGCCGATGTTGATGGCGCTGCGCGCCTCCTCAAAGGCCTCGGCGATCATGGAAAGATCCTCCCGCGGCTCGGACACGCCGATGTATACCGGCTGACCGGTTTCCATGAGGAAGGAGTTTTCCACCGCCTCGG
>DVGE01000127.1 GCA_018712885.1 Candidatus Pullichristensenella stercoripullorum
CACCAGCACACGGCTGACGCCCTCGCTGCTGGCATCCAGGGCGCTCAAAAGCATGGCGTTCGCGTCAAGCGAAGACAGCGCCTCGCTCATGATGGAGGATAAATTCTCCGCGACGCGCTGATCGTCCCGCACCCGCTGGTTGAACATGTAATCGCCCACCAGCTGGATCAGCGTGGCCGCCACCACCGAAAAGGCGATGGAGATGATCAGCAGATAGGCGATGAGTATCTTCCAGCGGATTGAGTATAAAAACGCTTTGACCTTAGTCCTTGTCAGTGAAATAATAGCCCACACCCCACTTGGTGAAGATATATTCGGGCTGGCTGGGCACGCGCTCGATCTTCTCGCGCAGGCGGCGGATGTGCACGTCCACCGTGCGCAGATCGCCTAGATAGTCGTACTTCCAGATGGTCTCCAGAAGGCTCTCGCGCGAAAACACCTTGCCGCGGTTGGTGACGAACAATTGCAGAAGGTCAAATTCCTTGGCCGTCAGGTTGACCTCCCGCCCGCCGATGACCACCGAGCGGTTGTTTAAGTTGATCTGCATATCGCGCACGGTGATGACGCGCTGGGTGTTTTCCTTCTGCATCATCGCCGTGCGGCGGAAGATGCCCTTGATGCGCGCCTTGACCTCGAGGATGTTGAACGGCTTGGTCATATAGTCGTCCGCGCCGTATTCGAGGCCGAGGATCTTGTCCATATCGTCGCCCTTGGCGGTGAGCATGATGATGGGCACGTTGCTCTTTTCGCGGATGCGCTGGCAGACCTCGATGCCGTCCAGTTTGGGCAGCATCACGTCCAGAAGCACCAGGTCGTACTGGCCGGCGAAAAATTTATTGACGGCCTCCTCGCCATCCTGTGCCGAATCGGTCTCATAGCCGTCCTGTTCGAGGCTGTATTTCAGGCCCTTGACGATGAGCGGCTCGTCATCGACAATCAGTATTTTCTTCGGCATGGTTCCCCTCCCAAAACACCCCGCGAAACGCGGGGCAACATCTTTTCATAAAACTGTAATTCTTATTATATATGATTGTCCCGAACAATTCAAGTCTTGCCCGGTAAATGTTAGAATTTTTCATAATGCTGTACAAAGGGCGGCCGTAAGTGGTATAATATACCCATATGCCGGCGCCACCGCCGGCGAAATACCGTTTAAAAGGAGAACTTGCCATGCGTCGCAGGGCGGTCGCGCTCTTTTTTGTCTTGCTCACGCTGTTTGCCTGCCTCGCGCCGCAGGCCTATGCCGCCCCTTCGGATTGGGATGAAAACAACCCCGGCGCGCTTCTGCCCACCCACCTGTACGCGCAGACCGCCGTGCTCATCGACGCCGAGACCGGCGACGTGCTCTTTGACAAGGATTCGCTGGTGCGCATGTACCCCGCCAGCACCACGAAGATCATGACGCTCCTGCTGGCCGTGGAAAGCGACATCCCCCTGGAGCAGGAAATCACCATCCCCGACGTAGCGGAGAACGTACCTTCGGACAGTTCCAAGGTGCCCGTCTACGCCGGCGAACAAATGACGTTCCAGGACCTGCTTTACGGCACCATGCTCCGCTCCGGCAACGACGGCGCCAACGCCATCGCCTACCTGGTGGGCGGCAGCATAGCCGAATTTGTGGCCATGATGAACGACCGCGCCGCCGAGATCGGCTGCACCGGCACGCACTTTGCCAACGCGCACGGCTATCACGACGAGACGCACTATTCCACCGCCTACGACCTCGCCCTCATCACCCAGGTGGCCATGCAGAACGAGGTTTTCCGCCAGATCGTCTCCACGCCCACCTACACGATGGCCCCCACGGTCAACCGCGGGGCCTATGAAATCACCACCAGCTCGGCAATGGTCAACCCCGCCAGCTCCTACTATTACGAGGGCTGCATCGGCGTCAAAACCGGCTACCACAGCCGCGCCGGGCAGTGCTTCGTGGGCGCGCTCGAGCGCGACGGCGTTTCCCTCATTTCCGTGGTGCTGGGCGCGGGCCGGGAATCCAACGAGCCGACCAAGAAGTGGGACGACACGGAAAAGCTCTTCGATTACGGCCTTGCCCAGTATCAGCCGTATTCCCTCATCGACCTGTTCGACCGCTCCGGCCGCAGCGTCAATACCGTCACCATCGCCAACGCCGCCGAGGACGACGCCCAGAAGGGCCTGCTGGAACTGCGCCTGGCCGAATTGAGCGACGGCAGCTATACGCGCCGCATCCGCTCCGGCAACGAGGCCATGGCCGAAGCGCTGGCGGACTTCGCCGCCCGCGCGCAGATCACCTACAACGAAGGGCTGCGCGCCCCCATCGACGAGGGGCAGATCGTCGGCATGCTCACCTATACCGCGCCGGATGGAGCGGTGGTCACCGGCATGCTCAGCGCCGAGCGCGCCGTGGAAGCGCGGCCGGAGCACGCCACGGTGTACGACGTATTGCCTTTCCTGCTCCCGCTCGAGCCGTTCTTCTCCAGCGGCTGGGCATGGGTGGCGCTGGTGGCGCTGCTTGTGCTGCTCCTTGCCCTGATCATAGGCCATGCGCACAAAAAGGCGGCGCAAAACCGCCGCCGCGCGGCCATCTACCGGGCCAAGCGCCGCGCCTACGACAGTGCCGAGGCTGAGCGCCGGCGCCTGGAGGCGCAGCGCCGGCAGACGCAGCGGCAACGCCGTCAACAGGCCCCGCGCCGCCCCGCCCCGCCAAGGGACGCGCAGCACCGGCCCCCGCGCCGCCCGAACGACGCACCGCGCCCCTGAGCGCGGCGCCGCAGGACAAGCGCCGGCCGCTTGGCGGATGTCTGCAAGGAAAAACCGGGGCTGTAAGGGCTGCATGCAAAACCCCCGCGACGCGCGTCGCGGGGGCGAATCGTTTTTGGGCTCAGTAGTTCTTCGCCTGCAGCTCAAAGTAAGCCTGCGGATGAGCGCAGACCGGGCAGACCTCGGGGGCGGACTCGCCGACGTGGATGTGCCCGCAGTTGCGGCACTTCCAGACGCGCACGTTGTCCTTTTTGAAGACCACGCCGTCCTCGATGTTCTTGAGCAGCGCCAGGTAGCGCTCCTCGTGTTCCTTCTCGATCTTCGCCACGCCTTCAAAGAGGGCGGCGATCTCCGTAAAGCCCTCCTCGCGGGCTTCCTTGGCAAACGCGGCGTACATGTCCGTCCACTCGTAGTTCTCGCCGGCGGCGGCGTCCTTGAGGTTGGTCACGGTGTCCGGCACGGCGCCGTCGTGCAAAAGCTTGAACCAGATCTTGGCGTGCTCCTTTTCGTTCTCGGCGGTCTCGGTAAACAGCGCGGCGATCTGCTCGTAGCCGTCCTTCTTGGCGCGGGAGGCGTAATAGGTGTACTTGTTGCGGGCCTGGGACTCGCCGGCGAACGCCGCCAGCAGGTTGGCTTCGGTGCGGGTGCCCTTGATGCTCTTGCTCATGGTGTTTCCTCCTGTTTTGTTCTCTCTATCCTATTGATACCCCCAAGGGAAGGGGTTGAAACCCTCGGCAGGTCGATGCCGGCTTTTTTCGCCTGCGGCATCTGCAGCGCGCGCTCAATGCGGTAGCGGCGGCCATCCTTGACAAAGTTCGCGCCCGTCTGCTTGAAGTGGAAGCCCACGCCGGCGCGCAGGCACTGCTCGCGCAGAAAGAGCGCCCATTCGTAGCGCATCGGGCGGGCGCCCGGGCCGGATTCGCCGCCGGCCACTACCTCGGAAACGCGCGCGTCCAGCCAGGGGGAAAGATCCACCCGCTCCAGCAGCGGCTCGCAGATGATAAAGCGGCCGCGGATGGGCAGGCGCAAAAATTCCCCCATGCGCTCCTCGGCGCGGCGCTGGTTTTCGCAGGTGAGGCCGATCTCCACGTTGGCGTAGCCGTCGCCCCAGTCCGGCGGCAGGCACTCCCCCATGCGCAGTATGCGCTTGGTGATGATGGTAAAGGACACGTCCGGCCGCGCGCGGATACATTCCCACGCCTCCGCGCGCCAGGCATCGGCCTCGGGCAGGAAAAAATCCGAGGTCATACAGGCGTAGACGCGCTCGCCCGGCGGGATGGCGAAGCTGCCGTCCCGCCGCCGGCGCAAAGGCAGGTCAAAGTCCTTCGTGCGCGCGACCAGGGAGGCGTCCCTGCCCACGGAGGCGTCGCGGCGGTAGACGTAGCAGTGCAGGCAGCCTTCGGAATACTTTTTGCAGCCGTGCCAGGGGTTCCACACCGGGCTCACACGCGGTTGATGAGCCCTTCGCGCGGCACGTGCGCGTCCTTGGTGACGGTCGGCTCGCCCAGAGCGATGGCGATGGCGAAGGTGTAGCCCTCCGGGAAGCCGATGGCCTTTGCGTAACGCGCGCCCTTTTCGGTGTCGAACACCTCCATGGGCCGGCCGAGGATGACGCTGCCCAGGCCGATGGAATGGGCGGCCAGCGCCATGTTCTGCACGGCGATGCCGCAGTCGATCTGGGAAAAGCGCGTCGGCGCCTCGACGGGCGTGGAGATGAAGACCACCGTGGGCGCTTCAAAGAAGAGTATGTCGCGGCCCGGGTCGGATTTTTGCAGGCGGTTGTAGTCCAGAGAGAATTCCTTCAGCAGCTCGGCGTTCTGCACCACGGAAAAGTGCCACGGCTGCGTGTTGCGCGCGCTGGGCGACTGTAAGGCGGCGGTGAGGATAGCCTGAAGCTCTTCTTCAGTGAGCTGGCGCGGGGCATAGCCGCGGTTGCTGCGGCGGTCGGCGATGGCCTGCAATACGGCGTTCGTCATGCAAAATACCTCCTCATAATACGGTCAAATTCGGGGACCATGCGGTCGATAAAGCGTTCGACATAGGCAACGTCCACATGGCGCACGGGCGCGTCGTGCGGGCAGGGCCCTTCATAAAAAGAAAACTGGTCGTCGCGCCATTCGGAAAGCTCAGCCGCGGTGAGCATGGGGTGGTCCCGGGGCGGCACAGCCGCGCGCAGGAGCGCAAAAATGCGCGGCCGCTCAGGGGATTCGGCGTAGAGGCGGAAGTCCGTCTGCCGCACGTCGTTGTAATAAAGGGCAGGGATGAGGGCGTCCAGCGCGGGATCGACCATGGCGGGAAAATCGCGTTTCACCGAGGGCACCCAGTAGCCGTCCGTAAGGGCGTGGATGCCATAGCCAACGTCGAAGGGGGTAAAATGGTCGCGCCAATATTCGTGTACGCGCCCAACGTGTACGCTGCCCCAGTTTCCCAGGTGAAATTCATCCTTGCGGGATTTGTCATCGTGGAAGCGGACGTGCATCGCGTCCGGCGAAATCGCGCCCAGGTAAAACTCCGGGCACTCCAGATAGGCTTTGTGCCCGCGCGCCCAGCTTCGCGCCAGCAGGAGATGGACCATCGAAAGCGCCATATGCGTCCTCCATTTCTTTCCGTTTCCCATTATAGCACACCCGCGCGCAGGGAAACAAGGGTGAAGGGCGCTTTGGCGCGGGGAAAGTTCATGAAAAATTATCTCAGCCCCATCTTGACAGGCAATGTACAAGGCGTATATAATACATCCCGGACAATAAAACAAGCCTTATCCAGAGTGGTTGAGGGACGGGCCCGATGAAACCCGGCAACCGGTTCGCGCGCAGGCGCGGCAAGGTGCCAATTCCCGCGGCGGCAGGCTGCGCCTGCGCCGGAAGATGAGGCGAGATACCGGTATTTTTCCGTAAGCTCGCCAGACGGCGGGTTTTTTGTTCTAGTAAATCACGGAGGATATTTTGATGAGGAGACTGTTTACTTCCGAATCCGTCACCGAGGGCCATCCCGACAAGATCTGCGACCAGATCGCCGACGCCGTGCTCGACGCCATCCTCGCCAAGGACCCCGACGCCCACGTCGCCTGCGAGTGCTGCGCCACCACCGGCATGGTGCTGGTGATGGGCGAGATCACCACCTCCGCCTATGTGCCCATCGACCAGATCGCCCGCAACAAGATCGTGGAGATCGGCTATGACCGCGCCAAGTACGGCTTCGACGGCCAGTCCTGCGCGGTGCTGGTGTCCGTGGACGAGCAGTCGCCGGACATCGCCATGGGCGTCAAGCGCGGCGACGAGAACATGGGCGCGGGCGACCAGGGCATGATGTTCGGCTACGCCTGCGACGAGACCCCCGAGTACATGCCGCTGGCCATCTCGCTGGCGCACAAGCTGACGCGCGCGCTTTCGCAGGCGCGCAAGTCCGGCAAGCTGCCCTACCTGCGGCCCGACGGCAAGGCGCAGGTGACCGTGGAATACGACGACGACCGCCCCGTGCGCGTCGAGGCCGTGGTCATCTCCACGCAGCACGCTCCCGAAGTCACCCACGAGCAGATCGAGCGCGACATGATCGAGCAGATCATCCGCCCGGTGGTGAGCGCCGAACTGCTCGACGAGAACACCAAGTTCTTCATCAACCCCACCGGCCGCTTCGTGGTGGGCGGGCCGCAGGGCGATTCCGGTCTTACCGGCCGCAAGATCATCGTCGACAGCTACGGCGGCTACGCGCGGCACGGCGGCGGCGCTTTTTCCGGAAAAGACCCCAGCAAGGTGGATCGCTCCGCCGCCTACGCCCTGCGCCACGTGGCCAAAAACCTCGTCGCCGCCGGCCTCTGCCGCCGCTGCGAGGTGGGCGTTGCCTACGCCATCGGCGTGGCCAGGCCCGTGAGCGTGTTCGTGGACAGCGAGAGCACCGGCGCGCTGCCGGACGACGAACTGGCGAAGATCGTCGAAAAGACCTTCGATCTGCGTCCCGCGGCCATCATCCGCCGGCTGAACCTGAAGCGGCCCATCTACCAGCAAGTGGCCGCCTACGGGCACTTTGGCCGCGACGACCTCGACCTTCCCTGGGAGCGCCTCGACATGGTGGACGCGCTGCGCGCCGCCGCCAGGCGCTGAACCATTCCCCCGCGCCCTCTTCCCGGCACGGGGCTTTTTTAAAGGAGGTTGCGCCATGAACCCTGACAGCCGCCCGAAGCGGGGATTTTTCCAATACAAAACGCGGCTCCTGTCGGCCGCGCTCTGCTTCTTGGCTGCGCTCCACTGCGCACTGCTGCCCTTGCGCTTGAGCGCTCCTGTCTCCATGTGGGATCGAGGCATCGCCGTGATCCGACGGGAGCTTGGCGTCGCCGCGGAAGCGCGCGACTTTCAGGGCATCCAACGCGCGATCCGGCATGAGAGTATCGCCAATGCGCTTATAGCATCGCCCGACACGCGCCATGTGGGGCCTGTGGACAGCGCCGACGCCGCCATCCGCCAGGCAAAGGCACTGTGGGCGGAGGATCACCGCACGTTCGACGTCACCGAGGGGTGCGTGATCGAGGCGCGGTACTGCACACGCTTCGACGGCTGGTACGTTTACGGAACGGTCGAGGGGCCGGTGCTCGCCTGCGTGCCCTGCGCGCTGATCGGGCGCAAAGGAGACGTGCGCGCGGTGTGGATCGGATGACGGCCCGCTTCTTTGACCAAATCTTGACGGCTCTGTAAAGATGTCCCAGCTTCGTTCCCGCGCCGCTTGACAGCGCTCGCGCCCGTGTTATAATCTGCGCAAAGAGACGTTTTTTCGATAGAAACCTCGCATTTCATTCCGCGAAGTGGGACGCGCGGCGCGCTCGCCGCGAATGGGGGAACACAGATGGGGATCAGCGGGAAAATGCGCCAGGCCGTGCATCGCGTGGCGCAGAAATATCGGGATCAGGAGAACGCGCGGACGATGCGCCGGGCGTTCGAGGAGGCGCTCGCGCGCGTCGGCGCGCGGGCGACCTGGGAAGACTTTTTACAGGCGCGCCGCCAGACGGGGTGCAACGTGCGCGAATACTTCCTCTTCCACTTCTATGAGCGCACGCCGGAGGAGCGCGACACCTTTCTCACCACCGCGCGCCGCGACGCCATGATCCACTACATCGGCGACGATGAGACCATCAACTGTTCCGCGCCGGGCAACAAGATACTCTTCAACGCCCTGTTCGGGGAATTCCTCTGCCGCGAATGGCTCAATCCCACCACCTGCACAGACGCGCAGTTCGCCGACTTCATCCGCCGCCACGAGCGGGTGATGGTCAAGCCCGCCCTCGCCGGCCGCGGCGAAGGGCTGCGCGTATACCATTATCAGGGCGACGAAGAAGCCGCCGCCCTGCGCGCCGAGCTCTCCGGGGATGGCATGCTGATAGAAGAGATGCCCCGGCAGCACCCGCAGATGGACAGGCTCAACCCCTACTGCATCAATACCGTGCGCTTTTGCACCTACACCGACCGCGACGAGGTGCACATACTGCTGGCCGCGCCCCGCACCGCCAAGGGCAAGAGCTTCGTGGACAACGTGGCCGCGGGCGGGCTCATCATGGCCGCGGATCTGCGCACGGGCGTGGTCACTTCCGACGGCGTGGACGAGGAAGCGCGCTTTTTTGAGACCCATCCCCTCACCGGCACGCGGCTGAAGGGCTTCCAAATCCCCAACTGGGACAGGGCGCTGGACGTGGTCCGCCGCGCCGCCCGCGCCCTCTACGCCATCCCCCAATGCCGCTACATCGGCTGGGATCTGGGCTTTCTCGCCGACGACCGCGTGGCCGTCATCGAGTGCAACTGGCGGCAGGGGCTGCTGGCGCAGGTGCCGCAGGGCAGGGGGTATTATCACGAGCTGAAAAAGCTGTGCCAGAAGCCGTGAGCGGCGGGCGCGATATTCGCCGTCCATGGATCTTGCGCCATGCGCGCGAAGCGGCGGAGGGCGGGCGCGTTGCGCAGGCCTGCCCGAAGCGCATATAGCAAAAGCCCCGAAACCGCAATGGTTTCGAGGCTTTTTAATGGCGTGCCTGAAGGGATTCGAACCCCTGACCTTTTGGTTCGTAGCCAAACACTCTATCCGGCTGAGCTACAGGCACATGGCCTTTTCTCAAG
>DVGE01000010.1 GCA_018712885.1 Candidatus Pullichristensenella stercoripullorum
ATGCATCCATGATCATTATCCTCCGATGAAGCGTTGAAGTGATCTCCGTTGCGCGCTATAATGCTGGCGCCAGAGAGGTGGACGATATGGCTGTATACCTTCGCAACTGCGCGGGCGGCGTCGTCTTTGCCGGCGAGGACGTCTTTTGGCTCAATAACGACAAAGGCGAGTGGATCATGCCCAAGGGCGTCATCCGCGACCGGCGCGACGCGCGCGAGATCGCGCTCTACCGCGTGGAAGCTGAAGCCGGCATCCGCGCCGAGATCGTCGCGTTCGTCGGGCGCACCTGCTATAACTTCTTCTCCCGATCGCGGCGGAGGGAAGTCTCCAACCGCATCCAATGGTTCGCCATGCGCGCGCCGGATCGCCGCTATCGCGTCGCTTTCGAGCAAGGGTTCCTCGACGGCGGCTATTATCCCTGCGAAGCGGCCATGCGCCTGCTGACGCACGAACAGGATCGTGAGATACTGCGCAGGGCGCGGGAGATCGTCGCCGCGCCTGCGGCGTACGGATGAGAAAAGACCACCGGCAAAAACCGGCGGTCTTTTTCGTTGCTCAGGCGCGCATTTGCGCGGCGATGGCCTGTATGCGCTCGTGGATGGGCACGGCGAAGTGCTGCGGGCACGCGGCTTCGCAGGCCAGACAGCCCACGCAGTCGGGGCGCTGCTCCCTGGCGTAAACGGCGCGGAAGGAATCCGGGTCGTCGAACATGGCGGCGCGGTCGTAGGCCTGGAAGATCTCGGGGATCTTCACGCCCTGCGGACAGGGCTGGCAGTAGCCGCAGCCGGTGCAGCCAATGGGCGTGCGCGCCTCATAAGCCTCGCGCACGCGCGCGAGCGTCTCCTTTTCCTCCGCCGACAGGCAGCCGACATCCGCGACGTCGAAGATGCGCAGGTTCTCCTCCAGCTGCTCTGGATAGGTCATGCCGGAAAGTATGACGGTGACTTCCGGGCGATCGAGCAGATAGCGGAAAGCCCAGTCCGCGCGGCTGCGGCCCGGCACGCAGGCGTTGTAGAGCGCGTCCACGGCCTCGGGCGCCGTCTTGGTCAGCGCGCCGCCGCGCAGGGGCTCCATGACGATGACGCCGACGCCGCGCTCTGCGGCCAGGCGAACGCCGTCCATGGTCGCCTGGCGATGTTCGTCGAGCAGATTCATCTGCACCTGGCAGACGTCCCAATCGCAGGCGGTGAGGATGCGGCGGAACACGTCCGCCTCATCGTGGAAGGAAAAGCCGATGCGCCGGGCGCGGCCCTCGGAGCGGAGGCGGCGCATGAAGTCCAGCGCGCCCATTTCCAGCATTTTTTCAAAGCGGGCCTTGTCCAGCGCGTGGAGAAGATAGACGTCCACATGATCGGTGCGCAGCTTTTCCAGCTGCTCGCAAAAGAGCCTTTCCATGTCTTCCGGCTTTTCCACCAACCAGACAGGCAGCTTGGTCGCCAGCAGCACACGCTCGCGGTAGCCGTCCTGCAAAGCCTCGCCGACGATCCGCTCGCTTTCGCCGCCATGGTAGCCGTAGGCGGTATCGACGTAGTTCACGCCGCCGTCGATGGCCTGCCGGATGAGGGAAATGGCGGCGGGGCGATCCACCGCGCCGTCTTTTTGCGCCAGGCGCATGCAGCCGATGCCGAGCGCGCTGACGCGCTGGCCGTCCCCGGGAAACGTGCGGTAGAGCATTTAGTTCCCCTCCCCTGATGTGCCTTCGTCCGCTCTGGGCGCATCCTCATGGATGCCGCGGCGACGGCTCTCGTCGCGCTCGCGCTGTTCCTTGCTGCGCTCTTCGTCAGTGATGTCCATGACTTCATCGTCCCCGCCCGCTTCGAGCTCCTCCTGGGATGGCGGCGGGGCGATGGGCAGCGTGACGAGGAATTCCGTACCCTCGCCGAACTTGGAATGGACTTCGATCTCGCCATTCATGCCGCGCACGATGTGCTTGACGATGGCAAGGCCCAGGCCCGTGCCGCCCATGGCGCGGGAGCGGCCCTTGTCCACGCGGTAGAAGCGCTCGAACAGGCGCGGCAGATGTTCCTCGGGGATGCCGATGCCGGTATCGGAGATGGTCAGGTTGGCCTCGCGCTCGTTGCCGAACACGTGGACGGTCACCGAGCCGCCGGGCTTGTTGTACTTGATGGCGTTCTCGATGAGGTTGATGAGCATCTGTTCCACATGGTCGGGGTTCCCGAGGATGTAGACGGGCTTTTTGTTGCGGTGGGCGTTGATGGTGACCTGTTTCTCCTCGGCGTGGATGCGCAGCATGTCGGCGACCTCAAAGGCCATCTTGTCCAGCTGTATGCGGTCGGTGGACGTTTCGGTCATGCCGCTCTCCAGCTTGCTGATGGAGAGTATGTCGTTGATGAGGCGCGTGAGGCGCTCGGCCTCCAGCATGATGATCTTGAGGAATTTTTCCGCCATGGGGGGATTGTTGATCGCCCCGTCGAGCAGCGTTTCCACAAAACCCTTGATGGAGGTGAGCGGCGTTTTGAGCTCATGGGAGACGTTGGCCACAAAGTCCGTGCGCACCTGTTCGAGGCGGCGCAGCTCGGTGATGTCCTCGACCATGGCCAGCGCGCCGACCACCTTGCCGTCCTGCCGCATGGGAGAGACGTACAGGCGCAGCGGGCGATGCCCGCGGCCGACCGCCGTGCGCGCGGCGACTTCATTGGTGTAAACGCCCTCGCGGCGCATGGCCTCGCCGAAGACGCTCTCCAGATTGACGTTTTTGCACGCCTCGACCACGGCCACGCCCTCGGAATTGGGCGCGATGCCCATCAATTTGCGAGCCACGGGCGTGACCAGCAGTATGTGCAGCTTGGCGTCGACGACGATGATGCCGCTCTGCATCTGGTTCATGATGACCGAGATGGCGTGGTCGCGGCTGCGCTGGCGGAAGACGCGCTGCTCGATCTGCTCGATGACGGCGTTGATGCCTTCCACTTCTTCGCGCAGGTCGGCGCCGTGTTGCAGCTGTATGCGCGCGTCATAGCGGCCGTCGGAAAAGTCCGTGAGCACGTCGGTCACCTGACGGATCACGGAGCGGCGGCGCATATCGTAGATATAGACAAGGGCGAACACCAGCGCGCACACGCCCACTACGATCAGGGCATAAATAAGCAGGCGCTCGCCAAATACCGTGAACGCCGTAACGCCGGGGCGCGACATACGCAGACTGGCGCCGTCGGAAAATGCGTACAAAACACAGAGCGACCCGTCCGCGTCGCTCGTATAGCGGATGACCCCTTCCAGCTGCGCCTGTTCCAGCAGCTGATGCTCCTGCTCGGTCAATCGCTCCCTGCCTGGACGGTTGTCATACAGCGAGGCGCCCTGCGCGTCGAAATAGGCAAGGCCCATCTGCGCGTCTTCGGGCATCTGCTGCAGTATGGCCAGGCGCTGTTCATCATCCTCCGCGCCTTCGAGCAGCTTGGAGGCGACCGTACAGCCAAAGGCAAGGCTCTCGGTCAATTCGCCGTTGCGATCGACCGAGAGCGAATAAGCGCTTATCGCCAGGATCACCAGCA
Source organism: Candidatus Pullichristensenella stercoripullorum (assembly GCA_018712885.1). Lineage (GTDB taxonomy): Bacteria > Bacillota > Clostridia > Christensenellales > Aristaeellaceae > Pullichristensenella > Pullichristensenella stercoripullorum. Next base: position 3,513 of record DVGE01000010.1, read on the forward strand.
TGAACGCAAGCGCAAGAAGGGCCGCTTTGACAGCGACCCGGGAACTCACAGACGGTTCTCCTGCCTGTCGTTGAACTTGTAGCCGACGCCGCGGATCGTTTCGATATAATGGGCGTCGTCGCCAAGTTTCTGACGGATGTGGCGGATGTGTACGTCGACCGTGCGGGTCTCGCCATAGAACTCATAGCCCCAGATGCGATCGAGCAAAAAGTCGCGCGTGAGCACCTTGCCGCGAGAAAGGACGAGCAGCTTGAGCAGCTCGAACTCCTTGAGGGTGAGCGACAGCTTTTCGCCGTTGCGGAAGGCCTCGTAATTGCCTACATCAATGGTCAGCCCGCCGACGTGGAGGATGCCCTCTTCCTCGTTCTGCGGGGCGGCGCGGCGCAAAAGCGCCTTCACGCGGGCGATGAGCTCACGCACGGAGAACGGCTTGGTGATATAATCGTCCGCGCCCAGCTCGAGGCCGAGGATCTTATCCACCTCATCGCCCTTGGCAGTGAGCATGATGATGGGGATGTCCGCAGTCGTCGGCGCGCTCTTGAGCCGCCGGCACACTTCCATGCCATCAATGCCGGGGAGCATGATATCCAGCAGCACCATCGCGGGACGCTCATGCGCACAGACCACCAGCGCGTCTTCGCCCGTCGCGGCAGTCACGACCCTGTAACCGGAAGCCTCGAGATTAAACGAGAGCAGTTCAAGGATGTGAGCCTCGTCGTCAACGGCCAAAATAAGTTCGTTTGCCATGCGCGTATCCTCTTTCTTTCTTGTAGTTGGTATCTTGACCGGCGTGGCGCGCCGGGGTTACCCTTCTCCATCCCGGAGGAGCTTGGAAAGCTCGTCCATGAAGGTCTGTATGTCGCGGAACTGGCGGTAGACCGACGCGAAGCGGACGTAGGCGACCTCGTCGAGCTTTTTGAGGCCCTCCATGACCATTTCGCCGATGGCCTGGCTGGTGATCTCCGCTTCGCCCTGGGAATAGGCGCGGCGCTCCACCTCGCGCACCAGCGCGTCGATCTCCTCCAACGACACCGGGCGCTTTTCGCAGGCCTTGATGATGCCGTGGCGGAGCTTGTCCGCCTGGAACGGCTCGCGCGTCTCGTCCTTTTTCACGACCATGAGCGGGATCATGTCGATGCGCTCGTACGTCGTAAAGCGGCGGCCGCACTTTTCACATTCGCGGCGGCGGCGGATGGTGAGCCCGTCCTCGCTCTGGCGCGAATCGACCACACGGCTCTGCATGCAGCTGCAAAAAACGCATTTCATCCGCTAGTTCACCTCATACGTTAATATTATACACGTAAAATAACGATTCGTCTAGCCCTATCCGAAAAAATGTTAAGAAAAACCGGATGTTTCTTCCGGTCTTTGGGCCTATTGTCCAAAATTGGCGTCCAATTCCACGAGGATCACGTCATCCCCGATGCGGCGGATGCGCTCCCAGGGGATCGAAAGCCCCTCCCGGTCGGGTTTGAGGCAGCTGAGAAAGCCTCCCGGACTGGGCACGATGAGCGCTGAAACGCAGGCCGCATCGTTCAGACGCAGGTCGATGGGCTTCCCCAGGCGCCGCCCGTCGCAGATGTTGATGACATCCTTCTGCTTGAGTTCGCCAAACGTCATGCGATCCCCTCCCCCTGCATCCTATGCGCAGGCGCCAAAAACCGTGCAAAAAAAGATGATCCCTTCGACACCCGTCCCAGCCCCGCCATATTCGTGGTGCGCAACGCGCGCTTTGCAATGGCGGCGGCTTTGGATGTCATTTTTTGTCAGTCAGAAAGCCTGTTCGCCGCCCGTTTGACGCCCTTGGCCGGCTGATCCCGCAAAAATCGACGCGCCGCGGAAGGCGTTGAGGTCGGCGGGCGCACCGGCTTGTCGCTTTTTCCCGCGAAACTGCGTTAAGCGATGAAAAAACGTCGAAAAATTCCGCAGGATCGCCGGCATTTTTCTCAGGCATTGTCCCCACCCGGGCCGCTATAATGCCTTCGGAGGTGAGCGCATGGCCGTGAGCGTCGAGGCGTATTGGCTGGTGAACTTCGCCATGGATCTTCTGGCCACGGCCATCATCGCCCGCAGTCTTGGGCGCGTGCGCTGGAAGCGCGTGGCGCTGGCCGCGGCGGTGGGCGCGTCCTGGGCGGCGCTCGCGCAGCTCGGCGCGCTGCGCTTCCTCGGCTCGCTGCCGGCGCTGGCGGCGCTGTCCCTTCTGATGGCGGCCATCGCCATTCCGCCGGATTCCCTGCGCACGGCGCTCGTTTCGGGCGCGGCGCTCCTGGGCGGCGGCGTCTTTCTCGGCGGCGTACAGCTCGCTGCCCTGCGCCTGTTCCGCGGCGCGGGGGCGGCGGCCTTCTTCGCCGGCGCGCTGCTGGGCGCGGGGGCGCTGCTGGCGGCTACGGCGCTGCGCAAAAAGCGGCTGGTGACCTGGGAGGTGCAGGTCTTTCTCTCCGCCGGCGGCGGCGAGGCGCGCTTCCGGGCGCTGGTGGACACGGGAAACCGTCTGCGCGAACCGTTCAGCGGCCTGCCGGTGCTCATCTGCGAGCGCGGGGTGCTCGCGGACGTGCTGCCGGCGGGCTACGACGCCCTGCCGCCCGGCGGCGCGCCGCCCGGTTTTCGGCAGGTGGGCTACGGCGCGCTGGGCGGCGGCGGACGGATGAACTGCTTCCGCCCGGAGCTGTGCCTGGTGGATTACGGAAACGGCTATCTGAAGTCGCCCGACCTCTGGGTGGCGGTGTATCCGGGCAAGATGCCCGGAGGCGTGCGCGCGCTCGCCCCGCCGGTGGTCGGCGCGGCGCAGCCGCCGTCGAGACGGGCGGCGGCGCGGACGACAGGATGAAAGGAGAAAGAGCATGGCATTGGCGGCGGTACGGCGCTCCATATTCGGGCTGGTGGTACAGCTCAGGCGGGGAGGCATCTGTTACATCGGCGGAAGCGAGACGCTGCCTCCGCCGCTTACACGGGAGGAGGAACTGGCATACATGCGCAAAATGGCCGACGACGACCCCACGGCGCGCGCCACGCTCATCGAGCGCAACCTGCGCCTGGTGGTCTACATCGCCCGCAAATTCGAAAACACGGGCATCGGCATCGAGGACTTGATCTCCATTGGCACCATCGGGCTGATCAAGGCGGTCAACTCCTTCGATCCCGAAAAGAACATCAAGCTGGCGACCTACGCCTCACGCTGCATCGAAAACGAGATCCTCATGGTGCTCAGGCGCACCAGCCGCCTGAAGCTGGAAGTTTCCTTCGACGAACCGCTCAATACGGACTGGGACGGCAACGAGCTTTTGCTCTCGGACATCCTCGGCACGGAACCGGATCTCGTCTCCCGGGAGCTGGATTCCGCCGTGGAAAAGCAGATGCTGGCCGCGGCGGTGGACACGCTTTCCGAGCGGGAGCGCGACATCGTGCGCATGCGCTACGGTCTGGGCGGCGGCGGAGAACACACGCAAAAGGAAGTAGCGGACATGATGGGCATCTCGCAAAGCTACATATCGCGGTTGGAAAAGCGCATCATCGGCAAATTGCGCACGGAGATTGAAAAGAAGATGGCTTGAAAGCGCAGAAACGGCAGGCCCGCAAGCGTCGGGTCTGCCGTTTTTTGCCTTGCTCTCCTCAACCGCGGCTGAGCAGCGCCATGGCGCGACGGGCCACGTTGAGCTCCTCGTTGGCGGGGATCACCCAGACCTGCACAGGGGAATCCCCGGCGGAGATCGTCCGCTCGCCCTCGGCGGGGCCGTTCTTTCCCTCGTCAAAGCGGATGCCCAGGTGCCTGAGCGCCTCGCAGACGCGCGCGCGCACCATGGCGGAATTCTCGCCGATGCCGCCGGTGAAGACCAGCGCGTCGAGGCCGCCGAGCACCGCGTAAAGCGCGCCCGCGCCGGAAACGATGGCGTGCAGGTACATCTCCACGGCCAGCTTCGCCCGCTCGTTGCCCGCGGCGATGGCGGCCTCGAGGTCGCGCATGTCGCCGCTGACGCCGCTCACGCCCAGTAGACCGCCGTTTTTGGTGATGCCGCGGGTGATCTCCTCCGCGCTCAGGCCCTCGCCGAGCAGGAAGGGAAAGATGTACGGGTCGATATCGCCGGCGCGGGAGGAATGAGGCAGGCCGCTTTGCAGCGAAAAGCCGCAGGTGCTGTCCACGCTCCTGCCGTTAAGCAGTGCGCAGAGCGAGCCGCTGCCGCCCAGGTGACAGGAAATGGCTCGGCGCGCCCGGCCGCCGCTGAGCGCCGCCAGGCGCTCGGCCACGTAGCCGTGCGAAGCCCCGTGGTAGCCGTAGCGACGGATGCCGTACCGCTCATACCACTCGTAAGGCACGGAGTAGATCTGCCGCTCGAAGGGCACCGTGCGGTGGAAATCCGTCTCGAACGCGCCCACCATGCGCGCCGAGGGCAGCAGGCGCTTAAAGACGTTGATCGTCTCGATGTAGGGGATGTTGTGCGCCGGGGCGATGCGCGCGCCGTGTTCGAGCGCGGCCATCACCTCGTCGGTCAATTCGTGGTCGCCCAGGAACTTCTGGGCGATCACGGTCTTGAAACCCACGGCGTCCACCTCGCGGATGTCGGAGATCACGCCCGACGCCGCGTTCGTCACCGCCTCCAGAAAGAGGCGCACGCCGTCGGTGTATTCGGGGATCGAAAGGCCTTCCCTGCGCCATTGCGCGCCGGTCTCGAGGTTCTTATAGGTAAAGATGGCGCTGTCGCGGCTGCCGACGCGCTCGACGCGCGCGTCGCACAGCGCCCGTTCGCCGTCCATTTCAAAGAGCTTGAACTTCAGGGATGTGCTCCCGGCATTGCTGACCAGTATCTTCATGCGCGTGCTCCTGTTTTTTGCCTATTATAAAGGATGGATGGCGGCTTTGTCAACGAGGATGGCCGCTTCGATGTCACGTTTCTTAACATTCCGTCGCTTTTCGCGCTGTTCTGTTGCGTTTTTGAGCAATATCTTAACTTTTCCTTTCCCAAAACGGGCATTGACGTTGCAGAGCGCAACTTTTACAATATAGACAGATACTCTGTATCCAGAGGAGGAAATCTATGCGCAATTACGATGTGGCGATCATCGGCGCCGGCGTGACCGGCTGCGCCGTGGCGCGGCATTTGTCGCGTTTCCGGCTGAAGATCGCGCTGATCGACGCCGCGGAAGACGTAGCCATGGGCGCTTCGCGCGCCAATTCCGCCATCGTCCATGCCGGCTACGACTGCCCCGCGGGAACGCTGATGGCCAAGCTGAACGTGCGCGGCAACGCCCTGTATACCCAGTGGTGCGAGGAGCTGGACGTGCCCTTCCAGCGCGTCGGCTCGCTCGTAGCAGCTTTTAACCCCGACGAAAAACTCGAGCTGCGCTGGCTCTACGAGCGCGGGCTGCAAAACGGCGTGCCGGAGATGGAGATGCTCACCGGCGAACAGGCGCGCGCGCTGGAGCCGATGCTCTCGGACAAGGCCATCGCCGCGCTGTACGCCAGGACCGCCGGCATCACCTGCCCTTACGAAATGACCATTGCCTGCGCGGAAAACGCCGTTGCCAACGGCGCGGAGCTGCTGCTGGGCCGGCCTGTGAAGTGGATCGTCTCCGAGCCGAACAGCATGGTGATCCGCTGCGGCAACGAATGTATCAGCGCCAAGCGCGTGGTCAACGCCGCCGGCATCCACGCCGACGACGTGGCGCGCATGATCGAGGACGATTCCTTCGAGATCCGTCCCCGCAAGGGCGAATACATGCTCTTTGACCGCACGGAGCGGCGGCCGGAGAAGGTGCTCTTCCACACGCCGACCAAGCTGGGCAAGGGCGTGCTGGTCGCGCCTACGGTGGACGGCAACGTCTTCGCCGGCCCGACGGCGGTCAACGTCAACGACAAGGAAGACACTTCCGTGGACGCCAACCTCGACCAGGTGCTGGCAACGCTGGCGCTGGAGGCCACGCCGACGCTGAATCTGCGCAACACCATCCGCGCCTTCGCGGGCCTGCGCGCCCAGCCTTCCACGGGCGATTTTATCATCACCTCCTCGGAAAAGGACGCGCGCATGATCCACGCCGCGGGCATCTGCTCGCCGGGTCTGACCAGCGCGCCCGCCATCGCCGAACAGGTCGAAGAGGAATTGCGCGTCACCGGACTGGTGATGGATGAAAAGGCGCACTTCGACCCCTACCGCAAGCACATACCCGTCTTCCGCACGATGTCGGCGGAGGAGCGTCGGCGCGCCATCGCTGAAAACCCGCTCTATGGCCGGGTGATCTGCCGCTGCGAGAACGTCACCGAGGCGGAGATCGTCGAGGCCGTGCGCCGCGGGGCGCGCACCGTGGACGGCGTCAAGCGCCGCACGCGCGCCGGCATGGGACGCTGTCAGGGCGGTTTCTGCACGCCGCGCGTGATGGAGATCATCGCGCGCGAGGCGGAGATCCCCGAAGAAGAGATCACCAAGTCCGGCGGCGGTTCCTACATGGTCGCGGGCAAGACGCGCGGGGAGGTGTGAAGATGGACAGGCAATTCGACGTAGTGGTCGTCGGCGGCGGCCCGGCGGGTCTGGCGGCGGCGCTGGAAGCGCATGGCCGCGCGCCGGAGGCGAAGATCGTCATCCTTGAACGCGACCGGGCGCTGGGCGGCATCCTGCAGCAGTGCATCCACAACGGTTTTGGCCTGCACTTCTTCGGCGAAGAGCTGACGGGGCCGGAATACGTCAAGCGCTTTATCCGGCGTTTGGACGGAACGGGCATCGAGATCTGGCTGGACACGATGGTGCTGGAGATCAGCGCCGGGCGCGAAGTGACCTGCGTTTCGGCGGAGCGCGGCCTTGTCACCATCCAGGCCGGAGCGGTCGTGCTGGCCATGGGCTGCCGCGAACGGCCGCGCGGGGCGCTGGGCATCCCCGGCACGCGGCCCGCGGGCGTCTACACGGCGGGTACGGCGCAGCGGCTGACCAACATCGACGGCTACCTGCCCGGCAAGCGCGTGGTCATCCTCGGTTCGGGCGACATCGGCCTCATCATGGCGCGCCGCATGACCTGGGAGGGCGCGAAAGTGGAGCTGGTGGCGGAGATCATGCCCTATTCCAGCGGCCTGAAGCGCAATATCGTCCAGTGCCTGGAAGACAACGATATACCGCTGCTGTTCAACCATACGGTGACGCGCGTCCACGGGCGCGAGCGCGTGGAGGGCGTGACCATCAGCGAGGTTGACCCGGCCACCCGACTGCCCTTGCGCGGCTCAGCGCAATTTGTGCCCTGCGATACGCTGTTGCTTTCCGTGGGCCTCATCCCGGAAAATGAGCTTTCCAAAGGCGCGGGCGTGGAAATCGATTTGGTGACTGGCGGCGCTATCGTCAATCAGCGGCGGCAGACCTCCGTTACCGGCATA
>DVGE01000128.1 GCA_018712885.1 Candidatus Pullichristensenella stercoripullorum
CGCCGACCAGGTGTTTGAAATTCTCGAAAAGGACATTCTCACCGGCGTATACGCGCGCGGCGAACTGCTGACCGAGACGAAATTGAGCGAAAAACTCGGCGTCAGCCGCACGCCCATCCGCGAGGCACTGCGCCGCCTGGAGCAGGAACGGCTGGTGGTGGGCACTTCGCGCGGCATGCGCGTGGTGGGCCTGGATACGCGCGATATCGAGGATATTTATGAAATTCGCATCCGCGTGGAGGGATTGGCCGCGCGCCGCGCCGCCGAGCGCGCCACAGGCGAACAGCTCGCCGAACTCAAGCGCGTGCTGGATATGCAGGAGTTTTTTACCTTCAAGGAGGACAGCGACAGCATCATCGACGCCGACAACCAATTTCACGATATGCTCTATCGCTTAAGCGGCAGTCTGGTGCTCTACGATACGCTTTCGCCCCTGCACCGTAAGATCGTGCGCTACCGCAAGGTTTCCGTGCGCCACGGCGGGCGGGCGAAGGAGTCCTACGCCGAGCACAAGGCCATTTACGAAGCCGTGGCCGCGCACGACCCGGATCAGGCTGAAAAGCTGCTTCTGCGCCACACCGTAAACGCCCGAAACAGCATCCGTTCGTTGGGGGAGGATTGACATGGGATACACCATTGCTCAAAAAATCATCCGGGAACACCTTGTCGCCGGGGAAATGACGCCCGGCGCGGAGATTGGATTGCGCATCGACCAGACGCTTACGCAGGACGCCACCGGCACCATGGCCTATCTGGCGCTGGAAGCCATGCACGTCCCGCGCGTGCGCACTGAGCTTTCCGTGGCCTATATCGACCACAACACCCTGCAATGCGGCTTTGAAAACGCCGACGACCACCGCTATATACAATCCGTGGCCCGCAAATACGGCGTGCGCTTCTCCCGCCCCGGCAACGGCATCTGCCATCAGGTGCATCTGGAGCGCTTCGGCAAGCCCGGCAAGACGCTCATCGGCTCGGACAGCCACACGCCCACCGGCGGCGCGCTGGGCATGCTGGCCATGGGCGCGGGCGGCATGGACGTGGCCGTGGCCATGGCCGGCGGCGCCTATTACATCAACATGCCGCGCATGTTCAAAGTCAACCTCACCGGCAAGCTGTCCCCGTGGGTCAGCGCCAAGGATATAAGTCTCGAGATCCTCCGCATCCTCTCCGTGCGCGGCGGGCGCGGGGCGATCATCGAATGGGGCGGCGAGGGCATCCAAACGCTCTCCGTCCCCGAGCGCGCCACCATCACCAATATGGGCACCGAGCTGGGCGCGACCACGTCTATCTTCCCCGCCGACGAGGTGACGCGCGAATTTCTGCGCGCGCAGGGCCGGGAGGAGGACTTCACGCCCCTTGCCAGCGACCCGGACGCCGTCTACGACCGCGTCATCGACATCGACTTATCCACGCTCGAACCGCTCTGCGCCTGCCCGCACTCGCCGGACAATGTGAAGGCGGCGCGCGAGCTTGAAGATGTGCGCGTCGATCAGGTGTGCGTCGGCTCCTGCACCAACTCCTCGCTGCGCGACCTTCTGCGCGTGGCGGCCATCTTAAAGGGCAGGACCGTCGCGCCCACCGTCAGCCTTTCCATCTCCCCCGGCTCAAGGCAGGTCTTGCAAATGCTCTCCGCCTGCGGCGCGCTCGCAGATATCCTTTCCAGCGGCGCGCGCGTGCTGGAATGTGCCTGCGGGCCCTGTATCGGCATGGGCTTTTCTCCCAATTCCGGCGGCGTCTCCGTGCGCACGTTCAACCGCAACTTCGAGGGCCGCAGCGGCACCCGCGACGCGCAGGTCTACCTCGCCTCGCCGGAAGTGGCCGCCGCCAGCGCCATCCTCGGCCACATCGCCGACCCCCGCGAACTGGGCGAGTATCCCGAGGTGCACGTGCCGGAACACTTCTATGCCGACGACAGCGGCGTGCTCATGCCCGCCAGCCCGGAAGAGGCCAGGAACGTCGAGGTCGTGCGCGGCCCCAACATCCGCCCCATGCCGCTGGGCGAGCCGCTGAAGGACGAGATCAGCGCGCCGCTGACCCTGAAAGTCGGCGACAACATCACCACCGACCACATCATGCCCGCCGGCGCGAAGATACTGCCGTACCGCTCCAACGTGCCCAAGCTCTCCGAGTTCTGCTTCACCGTCTGCGATGAAACGTTCCCCCAGCGCGCCAAAGCCGCGGGGCGCTCCATCATCGTCGGCGGGGCCAACTACGGCCAGGGGTCCTCGCGCGAGCACGCGGCGCTGGTGCCCATGTATCTGGGCGTGCGCGCGGTGGTGGCCAAGAGCTTCGCCCGCATCCACGCCGCCAACCTCATCAACTACGGCATCCTGCCGCTGACGTTTGTAAACGCTGGCGATTACGACCGCCTCACGCAGGGCGACGATGTGACCATTTCCGGCATTTTTGCCGGCCTTGAGAGCGGCGAATTCACGCTCACGGACAGGACCACGGGCGAAACCTTCGCCCTCGCCTGCGAGCTCTCGCCGCGCCAGCGCGAGATACTGCGAGACGGCGGCCTGCTGGCCTACACCAGGGAGGGCAAACAATGAACGCACAGATCGAACGGGCCGTGGAACACTTCCGCGCCCTTCTGGAAGAACAGCTCGGCCGCGCGGAGCGCATGGAAAACGCCTCCGCGCAGGAGAAGACAGCGAACCCAAAGACGGTCGTCGGCGTCGTCGGCGGCGATGGCATCGGCCCCATCATCGTAAACGAGGCCGCGCGCGTGCTGGAAGCCCTGCTCGCGGACGAGATCGCCCGCGGCACGCTGGAACTGCGCCCCATCGACGGGCTGACCATCGAAAACCGCCTGGCGCGCGGCGAGGCCGTGCCCGCCGAAGTGCTTGCGGCCATCAAGGGCTGCGACGTCCTCCTCAAAGGCCCCACCACCACCCCCAAGGGCGGCACGCTGGAGAGCGCCAACGTCGCCCTGCGCCGCGCCCTCGACCTCTACGCCAACGTGCGCCCCGTGCGCATCCCGGAGGAGGGCGTGGACTGGACGTTCTTCCGCGAGAACACGGAAGGCGAATACGCCCTCGGCAGCCGCGGCGTCGAGCTTCCCGGCCTGGCCATGGACTTCAAGGTCATCACCGACGCCGGCACGCGCCGCATCGCCCGCGCCGCTTTCGAGTTCGCGCGCAAGAACGGCAAAAAGAACGTCGCCATCGTCACCAAGGCCAACATCATGAAAAAGACCGACGGCAAGTTTAGCGCCATCTGTCACGAGGTGGCGAAGGACTACCCGGAGATGGAGGTCGAGGACTGGTACATCGACATCATGACCGCCAACCTCGTCAACCCCGCCATCCGTTCCCGCTTCGAGGTGTTCATCCTCCCTAACCTTTACGGCGACATCATCACCGACGAAGCCGCGCAGTTGCAGGGCGGCGTGGGCACGGCGGGCAGCGCCAACCTCGGCGACCGCTACGCCATGTTCGAGGCCGTCCACGGCACCGCGCCGCGCATGATCGAGGAAGGGCTGGGCGACTACGCCAACCCGGAGAGCATATTGCGCGCCGCGCAGTTGATGCTAAACCACATCGGCCGCGCTGAAGCCGCAGCCAAACTGGGCAAGGCGCTGGAAATTTGCTGCGAAACGGAGAAAAAAGTGGCCGTCACCGGCGACAGGTCCGGCGCCACCTGCCGCGAATTCGGCGATTACCTGCTGAAAACGCTGCAAACGCTCTCCTGACCCCCGCTTCCCAAGCGGCGGACGCAAACGCGCGTCCGCCGTTTTCATATCTTCCGCTTCCCTCCCACCTGAGAATGTGATACAATGGAGCAAAACGCGGAGGAAATGCAATGGAAAGTGTTCTGCGCCAGTGGCGCATGGAGGATAAATATGCGCTGGCAGCGCTGCTCAACGACCGGGCCGTTCTTGACGATCTGCGGGACGGCATCCCCTTTCCCTACACCGTGCGCGACGCGGAAGCGTTCATCGCCGCCATGCTGGCTGCGGACAGGGAGAAGACGTTCGCTTTCGCCATCGTCGAAAACGACGTGGTCGTCGGCAGCATTGCCCTGTATCGGGGCGTCAACGTCCATTTCCGCACGGCGGAGCTGGGCTACTATCTCGGCCGCGCTTTCTGGGGCAGGGGCTATGCCACCCGCGCCGTGCGGCAGGCCTGTTCGCGCGTGTTTGCCGACACGGATATACTGCGCATTTACGCCGAACCCTTCGCCCGCAACGCCGCCTCCTGCCGCGTGCTGGAAAAGGCGGGCTTTCAACTGGAGGGCACGTTGCGAAAAAACGCGGTCAAGAATGGCGAAGTGCTGGATATGAAGCTGTACGCTCTTGTTCGGGAGGAGGATACGCATGCCTTATAAGACGCTCGATATGTCTGCCTACAGGCGCAAAGCCCACTTCGACTACTTCCGCGCCATGGCCTGCCCCTATGTCGGCCTGACCGCGAATGTGGACATTACCGCCCTGCTTGCCAAGGTCAAGGCGGAAAAGCTGCCCTTTTTCCTCACCGTCTGCTACTGCGCGGCGCAAGCGGCCAACAGCGTCGCCGAGTTCCGCCAGAGGATCGTGGGGGAGGGGATCGCCCAATTCGACCACTGCCCGACCTCGCACACCGTTGCCTTGGAGGACGGCACCTATTGCTACTGCACATTGCGCGCGGACATGCCCTTCGCGGACTATATCCTCTATGCGCAGCGCGAACAGGAGTCGGCGAAACAGCGCGGCGGCATCGACGAGGACGCGGAGGAGGCGCTCGACAAACTCTTCATCTCCACGCTGCCGTGGCTTTCCTACACATCGCTCATCCAGCCCACGCCTTTCCCCGCGGACAGCAACCCGCGCATCACTTGGGGAAAGTACTTCCAGCAGGGCGGCCAAACGCTCCTGCCCCTCTCCGTGCTCTGCCACCACGCGCTGATAGACGGCCTGCACATCGCCCGCTTTTATCAGGCGTTGGAAAAGGCGATGGGGGACGCAGCCCGGGGCGGATAGCGCTTGCAAGGGACAAATGCCCTCTAATCACTGAAATCAACGCAAACGCCCGGATGTGTCGTTCCATTTTCTCAGGCGGACTGGTATGCTTATACCATCAGCAAGCGCTGAAATAAAGAGACTTGAGGAGAATGGATATGAACACAGACAGGATATTTGCCGAGGCGATCGCAAACGAGTACGCGCCCAAGAACACCTCCAAAGTAGTCGCCCTGAAAAAATTGGACAGGAAAGCCAAGCGCAAGGCGAACATCTTTACCTACGCCTTTGGCATCGTCATGACGCTGGTATTGGGCGTGGGGATGTGCCTGTCCATGGGCGTGCTGGGCAATGGAGGTCCCGGCGCGATGATCGTGGGGATCGCCGTGGGTGTGATCGGTTTTGTCGGCATGGGCGCCAACTATCCCGTCTATCAAAAATTGCTGGAAAGCGGCAAGCGCAAGTATGCCTTTGAGATCGTGCAGCTTGCCAAAGAGATCAGCGAAGCAGCGGAGTAAGGAACGAGGAGGGCGGTATCGCGTGAACAAATCGAAAAGCAAGTATTTTCATACCGCCCTCTGCATGGACGAGGCGCTGATCTCCTTGTTGAAGGAAAAAGATCTGGAATATATCACCGTGAAGGAGATCTGCGAGAAGGCGGGCGTGAACAGGTCTACATTCTACCTCCACTATGAAACGATCGCCGACCTGATCGACGAGGCGGTCGAGACCGTAGGGCAACGATTCCTGTCCTGTTTTTCGGAGGACACCAAAGGGATCGCCGGGAGAGTCGATTCTGCCGATCTATCCGACCTTGTCCTCATCACGCGCGACTATCTACACCCGTATTTGCGCTTCGTCCGCGAAAACAGAGACCTTTACCGGGCAGTGTTCCGAACGCCCCGGGTGATGCAGGCAGACAGGAGATTCGGATATATCAAGGAATACATCATAGAG
>DVGE01000129.1 GCA_018712885.1 Candidatus Pullichristensenella stercoripullorum
AAATAACTTCTTCACCGTTGATTACTCATACGAAAATGAGTGTTAAAAGTTGTAATTTTTACCATTTGCTTCCTGTTGAGTGCGCTCCTATACCATGGATATGTGCCGACGATGCGTAAAGCGCTATCCTATATAGAATCCTCCTCTTCCGGACAAAAATGGCCGAGGCCGGATCTTCGGCTCGGTGTCGAGTGCGCTCAGGCCGCAAAGGTCCCCGTCGACGCGCGTTTGGTTGGGTCTCAGGATCTTTGGGCGGCGGGAGCAGTCGCAGGCATGGCGCTGCGTGAAGGGAGAGAAGGCCACCTTCTCCGGTCGACTGGACGCACAATTAACCGCCCTTTCCTTGACCATGGCCGCGAGGAGATGTTACACTGTTGGCAATGAATGACCGTGTGGGGAGCGAATGGCATGAAGATCTCAAAAAGTGACGCCCTGATGTGGATGGAGTTTTTCGCCAGTCTGCCGGAGGATGAAGAATTGCTGCCACGCCAACAGGAGATCGCTCTGGCCGCGCTCTCGCAGATCGAGGTCGCGGCGGACGCGCGCGCTGAGGCGCTGCGGCGCGAGATACCCGGGCTCAAGTCGCTCGGCGGGCGCACGGAATACGTCGGGCCGGATGGCAAGTTCCCGCCCGGCTGCCGCTCTTGCTTGCTGGGAACGGGGCTGAGCGCCATCCGCAAGACCAACAAGTGCGACGCGCATTGCCGGTTTTGCTATGATCACGGCGCGCTCGACCGCATCGAGCCCATCGGCGAGGGATATTGGGAGATCGGCGGCACGCGCTTCCGCGAGGAAGATCTGGAATTGCTGCTCTCCATCCACAAAGCGCCGACCGGTATTTCCTACGTGTACCTTGAACCTTTCATGGAGATCGAAGTGTACTACGGCGTCATCGCAAAGTTCCGTGCCGCCGGCATCCATCAGCACATGTACACGAACGGCATACGCGCAAACGAGGAGAACCTGCGCGCGCTCGGGGAAGCCGGCCTCGACGAGCTGCGCTTCAACCTCGGGGCGACCAACTGCGCCGACCGCGTGATCGAAGCCATGGGCGTCGCCAAAAAGTATATCCCCCGCGTGGGTATCGAAACGCCGATGACCCCGGAGTTTTTCAAAACGTTCATGCGCAAGAAGGACGCCATACTCGCCACCGGCATCGACGCCATCAACTGCGCGGAGCTGCATCTCAACGAAAACAATCTGGCAAATTACGCCGGCGAGCCTATGTACATGTATCGCATGGGGTACCTGTCGCCGATCTGGAGCCGTGAATTGACTCTGCGCTTTTTGCGCGTCGCCGCCGAAGAAAATTGGAACGTGGCCGTGCATGCCTGCTCGAATCACACGAAATTCGCCCGCGACCTCAACCTGCGCGCCAAGGAGGGCGGCTGGTTCGGCGCGAGCGCTTACGGATGTGAGTTCGCGCACATCCCCTACGCGGCGTTTTTGCCTGTGTTGCGCGACCCCGATCTCCACTTCGTCGAAGAGGAGGAACTGCCGGTGGGCTACCGTCCGGGCGACATCGTCTTATAATAGGATCTTTGCGTTGGGCCGTTCCCCATGCGGGACGGCCCGTTTTTTGAGCATTTTCTGCATCCGATATACAAAAGCGCCGTCCTCTTTACGGGGACGGCGCCCAGGATGTTGACAAAGTCAACAGACTGGCAGAGCGATGAGAAAGCTCGCAAGCAAGGAAATTTTGCCGCCGGCAAAATTTGTCGCCGAAGGCGACTGGATTTGACGATCCCGAAGGGCTCGGCAAATCCACCGCCGGAAGCAAAAATCGCCTCTGATTATTATTTAATCAGAGCGATTTTTGCGGTTGTGGGCTTTGTCAGCGCTCTGAGCGCCGCCCTCCTTACGGGGACGGCGCTTTCTTTGCGCGGGTTCACAGCTCGTCTTCGGCAGCGAACTGGCTGTTGTAGAGCTCGGCGTAGAAGCCGCCTTTTGCGAGCAACTCCTCGTGTTTGCCCTGCTCGATAATGTGGCCGGCGCGCATGACGAGGATCTGGTCGGCTTCGCGGATGGTGGAAAGGCGGTGGGCGACGATGAAGCTCGTGCGCCCCTGCATCAGCTGCGCGAAGGCGCGCTGTATGCGCTGCTCGGTGCGCGTGTCGATGGAGGAGGTGGCCTCGTCGAGGATGAGCATCGGCGGGTGCGTGAGCATGACGCGGGCGATGCACAGAAGCTGTTTCTGCCCCTGCGAGATGTTGCCGCCGTCCTCGGAGATGACGGTGTCGTAGCCGTCGGGCAGGCGCATGATGAAGCTGTGGGCGTGCGCCTCGCGCGCGGCGGCGATGATCTCGTCCTGCGTCGCGTCCGGGCGGCCGTAGGCGATGTTCTCGCGGATGGTGCCGCTGCGCAGCCACGTTTCCTGCAGCACCATGCCGTAGCTGGCGCGCAGGCTGTCGCGCGTCACCTCCATGACGGGATGGCCGTCGACGCGGATCTCCCCGCCGCGCACGTCGTAGAAGCGCATCAGCAGGTTGATGATCGTGGTCTTGCCGCAGCCCGTGGGGCCGACGATGGCCACGCGCTGGCCGGGACGGGCGCGCAGGTTGAGATTTTCGATCAGCGGGACGTCCTCGCGGTAGCTGAAATCGACATTCTCTATCTCTATGTCGCCGCGCGCGTTTTCGAGCGTGGCGGCGTTTTCGGCGTCGGGGGTCTGCTCCTCAAAGTCGATGACCTCGAACACGCGGCGCGCCGAGGCCATGGCGCTCTGCAGTTCCGCCACCACGCCGGAGATCTCGTTGAACGGCTTGGTGTACTGGTTGGCGTAGGTCAGAAAACAGGAGAGCGCGCCCACGGTCATGCCGCCGTCCAGCGCCAGGAGCGCCCCGAACAGGCACACCAGCGCGTAGACCACGCCGTTGACAAAGCGCGTGCTGGGGTTGGTGATGGAGGAAAAGAAGATGGCGCGCAGGCTCTGGCCGCGCAGGCGCTCGTTGACCTGGTCGAACGCGGCTTCATTCTCGCCCTCATGTCCGAAGGCTTTGACGACCTTCTGGTTGCCGACCATCTCCTCCACCAGCGCCGTCAATTCGCCGCGCGTGGCGCTCTGGAGCTTGAACATGCTGAAGGTGCGGCGGGCGACGAAGTTGGCCACCAGCAGCGAAAGCGGCGTGACCACGACCACCACGGCGGCGATGCGCGCATCGACGCTGAACATGAAGCCCAGCGTGCCGACGATGGTGATAATGCCGGAGAAGAGCTGCGTAAAGCCCATCAGCAGGCCTTCGGAGACCTGGTTGACATCGGTGATGACGCGGCTCAATATATCGCCGTGGCTGTTTGTGTCGATGGTCTTGAGCGGCACGACCTCGATCTTGTCCATGGCCTGCAGGCGGATGTCGCGCGCCACGCCGTAGGAGAGGCGGTTGGTGAACAGGCCCAGCAGGTACTGCGCCAGCGTCCCCACGCCGATGGTGACGAGCAACTGCGCGAGGATGGGCACGATGCGCGGGAAGTTTACATC
>DVGE01000130.1 GCA_018712885.1 Candidatus Pullichristensenella stercoripullorum
AAACAAGCCGAAAACCCTGATATATCAAGGCTTTCGGCTGTTCAGATATAGTCTATCACATACGACATGGAATTGCAAATATCAAGGGAGGAATGAAAAGGCAATAGAGGAATATATCCGAAATCAACTAAAGGAGGATAAGGAGTATGAACAACTGACGATGAAGGAGCTGTTTGACCTGTTTACGGGTGAGCCGGTAACACGGGACAAAAGATAAGCCCGTACAGGGCAGTCGGCCAAAGGAGGCACGCAAAGTGCCGCTTTAGCGGCTGCCCGTAAACGGGCTTGCGGTTGGCAGACTTTCAGAGCGCGTGAGCGCTGCCGGTCTCATGCCCTTATAGGGCTTCGTCAAACCACCGGCTAAGCCGGTGGTCGTGATTTATGTCCGAAAGTGCCGTGATGGATCCTGACTGGCCTGGCGAACTCCCGTCAATGACGCTTGCCGCCGCGACGGTGAAAGAGCGCGGAACATGTGTGCAAGCTCCTTGCGCGCGGTCTTTTTTCCTTCCTGTATAATGCTATATATGCAATAAAAGCCTTGCTTCGTTCGAGGTCATCTGCAATATAATGCGCAACACGCATTAAAACGCTTTCATACAAGCCGGGGCAGCATCATATAATACGAGATATGCATTATTTTATCTTCCCGCGTTCGATAAGGCGCTCGCGAACATTCCGGAATAATGCGAAATTTGCATTCGGCCGAAGGATCGCGCAGCACGGAGAAAGCGTAGATAGAGGACCGCCGTCCGACCAAACAGGGCGGGCGGCGGGAAAAAGTATTGTGTTCGACCTCAGCGTTGCACGCGACCGGTACCGTCGCCAGCCATCAACTTTTCTACATCTGAAATTCCGACGCGGTTGAAGTCGCCGATGATGGAGTGCTTCAGGCAGGAGGCTGCGGTGGCGAATTCCAGCGCTGTTTGAGCGTCGTCGTAGTGGCGCAGGCCGTAGATCAGGCCGCCGGCGAACGAATCGCCGCCGCCGACGCGGTCGATGATGTCGCGGATCTCGTACTTTTTTGATACGCAGAACTGCTTGCCGTCGTTGAGACAGGCGGCCCAGCCGTTCCAGTCCGCCGAATGACTCTCACGCAGAGTGATGGCGATCATCTGCATCTTCGGGTACATGGACAGTACGCGATCGCCCAAGGCGCGGTACTTTTCGCGATCCAGCGAAGCGGAGCTGACATTCACATCCACTTCGATGCCGAGCGATTTTTGCACATCCTCCTCGTTAGCGATGGCCACGTCCACATACTGCGTCAGCTCGCGCATGACCTCGGGGGCCTGCTTGCCGTATTTCCAGAGGTTCTTGCGGTAGTTGAGATCGCAGGAGACGGTGAGGCCCAGCGCTTTTGCTGTCTTCACGGCGTCAAGGCTCAGCTGCGCGGCGCTCTGGCTGAGTGCGGGGGTGATGCCCGTGATGTGGAACCAGTCAACGCCTGCGAAAACGTCCTTCCAATCGACGTCGTCCGGCTGCATGCGGGCGATAGCCGAACCCTCGCGGTCATAGACGACTTTGCTGGGCAACTGATTTGCGCCCGTCTCCAAGAAATAGATCCCCATACGCCCCGGCGCGCGCAGGATCTTGCGCGTATTCACGCCGAAGCGACGCAATTCGCCCACACAGGCGTCGCCCAGCGCGTTGGCGGGCAGCACGGTGAAGAATTGTGCGTCCATACCATAATTTGCCAGGGAGACGGCCACGTTCGCCTCGCCACCGCCAAAGGTGGCCTCCATCATGTTGCTCTGGAAAAAGCGCTCATGGCCAGGCGCGCGCAGGCGCAGCATGATCTCGCCAAAGGTCAAAATGCTCACGGGATGTCCTCCTTATTTTTGCAGCAGATGGATGGCAAAGCCGCCCATCTCGCCTTCCAGATAGATGGCCGTTATCCGGCCTTTTTTGTACTTTGCAGTGTCGGGAAGGACGCGGTAGCCCTTGCGCGCCAGATCCGCCACTGCCAGTTCGACGCGGTTGGTGTGGATGGCAATGTGGCCCTTTTCGCCCAGATAGGCGCTTTTCATCACTTCGATGCCGTCGCCGGCAAAATTGGAGCTGTTGCCCAGCCGCGTGCCGAAGCCGAAGGCGCCCTCCAGCGTCTCGCACAGCCGCGCTGAGGAGTCCGCGTCGGGCATGTTTACGCCCACGTGCGCCACTTCATAGCCGAGCATGGCCAGCCGCGCATCCTGGCACAACGCCGTGATCGTCGAAAAGCGCTGTTCGGCGATGTCCTTTGCGGTGCAGATCCAGCTGCCGCCCACAGCGTGGATAAAGGGCGCGCGCAGGTATTCGCCGATGTTCTGCGCGTTGATGCCGCCCGTCGGGATGAACGAGATCCCGGGGAAGGGGCCGGATAGGGCTTTCATGGCGCTGATGCCGCCGTAGACGGAAGCAGGGAAGAATTTGACCACGCGCAGACCGAGCTTCATTGCGGCCATGATCTCGGAGGGGGTGACGCAGCCCGGCACCACTGGCACCTCATTTTCCACGCACCAGCGGACGACTTCGGCGTCGAAGCCGGGAGCGACGATGAACTTTGCGCCAGCCGCTACCGCCTCCTGGCATTGATCAAGCGTCACCACGGTGCCTGCGCCCACCAGCATCTCAGGGCAATCCGCGGCCACGGCGCGGATGGACTGCGCCGCAGCCGCAGTGCGGAAGGTGATCTCCATAACATCGACGCCGCCCGCGCAGAGCGCCCGCGCCGTGGGGACGGCGTTGGCCGCGTCTTCGAGGACGACAACCGGCACGATGCCGGCTTGGGCGATCCTTTCAAGGGTGTTCATGTTTTCTCTCTCTTTCTGCAAAGGGTCGAGCCGTGGCGCAAAGCCAGAGGGGGAACTTGACGGCTTGCGCAAGTTCCCCCTCCCAAGGTTCAGCGGTTCGCGGCGGAATAGATCTTGCGGATGTCCTCGTGATCCAGCTTTTTGAAGGCGCCGATGGTACGCGTCTTGTGGAAGGCACAGTTATCGGCCAATTCGTCGATCTTCTCCTCGGGGAGCACACCGATGCCCAATTCGCTAAAGCAGGTGGGCATGCCCATGCGGTCGTGGAGGAAGGCAACCATGGCGTCGATGGCGGCATGCGCGGCTTTGACGTCGTCCATTCCGGTGATGCCGAAGACATTGCGCCCCAGCTGGGCGAAACGCGCGTGATCCGCATCGCAGACGTACCGCGCCCACGGGCCCCACATAGTGCTCAGCGTTTCGCCATGGGTGGAGTCGAACATGCCGGAGAGCTCGTGGCCAAGCTGATGCGTAGCCCAGTCGCCTGCGCGCCCGTTCGGAGGTTTGCAGCCTAGACCGGTGAGGTCGATGTGCGAGAGGCTGCCCGCCCACATGATCTCGCTCATTGCCTCGTAATCATGGCTGTTCTCCAGCCCTACAGGGCCGAAGCGCAGCATCACGCGGATGAGACCCTCGGCGAAGGCGTCGCTCATGTGGTTGCCCTGGATAGGAGTGAAGTAGCGCTCCAGGGTGTGCATGATGATGTCTGTGACGCCGGCTGCCACCTGTTTGCGCGGCAGCGAGTAGGTCAATTCGGGGTTCATGATGGCAAACTTCGGGCGCATGCAGTCGTTGTTCACGCCGCGCTTTTCGCCGGTCTGCGTATTGGTGATGACGCAGGAATCACTGGTTTCGCTGCCCGCCGCTGCCAGCGTGAGGACGGAGGCGACATCGCGCGCCTTGGTGAACTTCTGCCGGCCAGACCAGAACTCCCAGACGTCCGTTTGCGGGTTGGCCGCGCCGACAGCCACGCACTTGGCGGTGTCGATGACACTGCCGCCGCCGACGGCGAGGATCAGGTCAGCCTGCATCTCGATGGCCTTGCGCACGCCTTCGCGAGCAAGGCTGAGGTGGGGGTTGGCCACGACACCGCCGAGCTTGTCCCACTGCACGCCGACGCGTTCGAGCGAATCCGTTACCTGGCCGAGCAGACCACTCTTGACGACACGCTCAGAACCGTAAACGATCAGTACCTTCTTTGCCGCCAGCTCGCTGACGCAGGCCCCTACCTGCAGCTGCGCATCCACGCCAAAGACGATCTTTGTGGGGGAATAGTAGGTAAAGGAACGCAAAGCAGTTTCCCTCCATATCTCAGTGTATCAATCCAGCCACGCGCCCTCGCAGGCGGGCTGGACATCGCGCGCGTAGCGCTTGATGTAGCCGTCCGTGTCCCGCTTGAGCGGCTTCCAGTGCTTCTTGCGCTCGGCGAGCTCCTCGTCGCTTACATGCAGCGTGAGCTTGCGAGCAGGGATGTCGATGGTGATGATGTCGCCATCCTCTACCAGCGCGATCGGGCCGCCATCCGCCGCTTCGGGGCAGACATGACCGACGGCGGGGCCGGAGGTAAAGCCGGAGAAGCGCCCGTCCGTCACCAGGGCGACGTTATCGCCTTTGCCGGTGTAGACCAGGTAGCGGGTGATGAGCAGCATCTCGCGCATGCCGGGGCCACCGCGCGGGCCTTCGTAGCGGATGACGATCACATCGCCATCCTGTACCTTGCCCTGGTCGATACCCAGGCGCGCCTCGACCTCGCTGTTGAACACCTTGGCGGGGCCGGTGTGTACGCGCATCTCGGGGCGCACGGCGCTGGCCTTGATGACGCCGGTGTTGGGCGCGAGGTTGCCGTGCATGATCGCCAAGCCGCCGCCCTCGTAGAAGGGATCGTTGAGCGGACGGATGACCTCTTCATCAGCAATGACGGCATCCTTGATGATCTGTTCCACCGTGACGCCCGAGACGTTGAGCGCGTCGCCATGCATGAAGCGGTCGATGCGCTTTTCAATGGCCGGCAGGCCGCCCGCGCGGTGCAGGTCGATCTGCTCGTATTTGCCGGACGGCTTTACGCCGCAGACGCAGGGGATGCCGCGGCCGATGCGCTCGAAATCGTCGATGCTCAGCTCCACGCCCATCTCGTGCGCGATGGCCAGCAGGTGCAGCACCGCGTTGGTCGATCCGCCCATGGCCGTATGGACGGCAATGGCGTTTTCAAAGGCGTGCTTTGTCATGATCTTTGCGGGGCGGATGTCATCCGCTACCAGTTCGATCACGCGGCGGCCAGCATCACGCGCGAAGCGCAGTTTGCCCGCATCCACGGCGTGGGTCGTGGCGCACATGGGGTAGGCCATGCCCAACACCTCGGCCATACTCTGCATGGTGTTGGCAGTACCAAAGCCGGAGCAGGCGCCCAGGCCGGGGCACTCATAGCGGAAGATGTCCTCCTGCAGGCATTCCGCGCCGGTGCGCATGTAGTTCATGTTTGGCTCGGAAGCAGCCTTATCCTTGGGAGCAAAGAACAGGTGGGGCAGCGCAGGGCCTCCGGGCACGAAGATGGCCGGCAGGTTCAATCGCGCGGCCGCCATCAGCTGGCCGGGGACGATCTTGTCGCAGGAGGAGATGAACACGAGGCCGTCGAAGGAATTGCAGCGCACCATCATCTCGATGCTGTCCGCGATCAGATCGCGCTGGGGGAGGATGTACTTCATCGGCTCCAGGCCGCAGCTGGTGGCGTCGCAGGGGGCGGGCGTGTTGAACTCGAAGGGTACGCCGCCGGCCATGAGCACGCCCTGCTTCACCGCTTCGGCGACTTTATCCAGATGCGCGTGGCCGGGATTGATCTCCGTATAGGAGTTGACGATGCCGATGATAGGCTTGCGGGCGATGTCGCCGCGCGCGTAGCCCAGGCCGCCGAGGATGCCGCTGCGGGAGCAGGCGGTGAGATTTTTCAGCTCACTGCCGTCCAGCCAAATGCTGCTGTTCAGTTTCATGATCCAATCCGCCTTTCCGAATGTGATGCAGGATCAGAACCTGCCGTACTTGATGTACAGGCCGCCCAGGGACGCGCCTTCCTTGACTTCCGCGCGGATCTTGTTTTCGGTTTCGACAATGCCCTCGGCTTTTTCCAGCACTTCCATGATGATGTCCTTGGGGACGACCACCACGCCGTCGTAGTCCGCGAAGATGTAGTCGCCGGGATGGACGATGACATTGCCGATGGTCACGTTCGTCTGCCATTCGGTGATGGAGAAACGGCCCATGGCGTCGTTGGGGCTGATGTACTTGTAGAACATCGGGAAGCCTTCGCGGATGATGTAGGCCGTGTCGCGGATGCCGCCATCCAGCAGGCAGCCAACGCAGCCGCGGGCCATGGCGCCGCCGCTCCACAGCTCGCCCCAGTGTCCGGTCTCAGGATCGCCGGAGGTGTCATAGACGGCTACGCAGCCCTCTTCGAGGTGATCGAGGATGCCAGGGCCGATACGACGGCTCATGTCGAAGGTCTTGCTGCCATCGCGCTGGCCCTTGATGGTGAAGGCGGGGCCGGCCAGCTTCATGCCGGGCTGCAGCGGGCGCAGGTAGGGCGAGCAGGTCTGGAACTCATAGCCCATCTCGTCCAGCACGTCGGCCACAGCGGGGACATACAGCTTCAAAAAGCGTTCGCGGATCTCTTTCCAGTTTTCCATGTTGTTGTACCTCCTAAATTTCTCAATGTTCGAATGGGTATACGAAGTTTGCCTGTCTGCGGATCTCGTCGCAGATCTCCATCAACAGCAGGGTCTCTTCCGGTCGCACGGCCGGGCTGGTCTTTAAGCCCTGGCGCAGGCACTCGCCCACGTGCATGGCCTCGAACTGGAAGCCCTCGCTGTAATATGGATACAAGTATTCATGGAGCCCGGTCGTGCTCCAGCGCTCCCGCGCCGCGCCCATGTACATGCGGAAGCGGTCGGGGTTGCGGTGGCGGGGGATCTCGATGGTGCCGTTTTCAAACACCACGAGCGTCTCGTGCGCGTGTCCCTCTAAGCCGCAGTGGATGTTGGCGAACGCTCCGGAGGGGTAGCGCAGGAGGATGGTGTCCTCCACGTCCACCTCGGAGGGGCAGAAGTAGCTGTCTGCCTTGATGCTCAAGGGGCGTTCGCAGTGCAGAAGAAGCGTGGTCACCGCCAGGGAATAAATGCCCGCGTCCAGCAGCGCGCCGCCAGCGAGCTCCTTGCGGAAGGTGCGGTAGTTCGGGTCGTACTTCGTGCCCCAGGCCGTGGAGGAGGTGATGCCGATCAGCCGCCCCAGCGCGGGGTCGGCGGCCTTTTCCAGCACGCCCTGCCAGGCGGGGAAGAAGCGCGACCAGAGACCGTCCATGATGAAGACGCCGTTTTCCTCGCAGGCCTTGTACATGCGCTGCGCGGAGGCGAGGTTGTAGGTAAAGGGCTTTTCGCAGAGGATGTTTTTGTGCGCCTTCGCGCACATGATGACGTGTTCCTCGTGCAGGTTGTGCGGCGTGGCGATGTAGACCACGTCGATGCGGTCGTCCTTGAGCATTTCTTCATAGCTACCGTAGGGCGTGCCGCCGTATTTTTCACAGAACGCGCGGCTGCGCTCAATGCTGCGCGAGCCGACTGCGAC
Source organism: Candidatus Pullichristensenella stercoripullorum (assembly GCA_018712885.1). Lineage (GTDB taxonomy): Bacteria > Bacillota > Clostridia > Christensenellales > Aristaeellaceae > Pullichristensenella > Pullichristensenella stercoripullorum. Next base: position 7,401 of record DVGE01000130.1, read on the forward strand.
GATCTCTGCGTCCGGCACTTCCCGCAGGCAATAGGCGAAAGTGTCGCCGATAATGCCCGGCCCCAGGATCGCCCAACGTATCTTATCCATCCAAGCCACTCCCTTCCGGCAAGGTCGTGTATTCACCGATCTTGCCGATCCAGAACCGTTGTTTCGGGTACTTTGCGCGCAGGTAGCGCGTGAAATTCTCCGGGTCTTCCAGGTTGCCCTGGAACATGTCGTAATGCGTGGGTACCGCCAGGCGAGGGCAAAGCAGACCGGCCAGATCCGCGGCTTCCTGGAAGGTCATGTTGCCGAGGATGCCGCTTTGGTAGCGCGCGCCATCGCGACCGTTGATGGGCAGCAACATGGCGTCCAGCGGCCCGGCGCAGCGCAATTTTTCCGCAAGCCCCTCGTAAAGGCAGGTGTCACCGGGGTGATAGAGGCGCGTACCTTCCATTTCCAGCACACAGCCCATGTAGGGAAAGCGGCCGTCGCGCGCGTCGAGGAACTCATGCGCAGAGGCGACGCCTGTGAAGCGCAGGTCGCCCACCCTGAGCGTCCTGCCATCCTCCAGGCCCAGGAAGCGTTCGACTGGCAGGCCGGTCTCCTGCGCCAGGCGTTCCCGCAGCAGCCCTGGGACGATGAACACCGCCCCGGGGTTTTTGCGCCCGAGCGTTTGCCAGGCGGCCTTGTCGATGTGGTCCGGGTGGTCGTGGCTGCCGAAGAAGACGTCCACGCCCTCCATGTCCGCAGCGGCGACGATGCTTCGTGCCACCCGGCCGGGCATGTCGCTGAGGAAGGGGTCGAGGCAGACCGTCGCGCCCGCCCCGCGCAGCAGGAAGCCGGACTGCCCCAGCCGCCATAGCCGCACATGGCCTTTGGGCACAGGCAAGGCCATCGCCTGTGCAAACCAATCGTTCACTGTCATCACCCTTCTGTCTTGGAGATCAGGGCCATGATGCCCTCCTGGGAGATCTCCTCGCCGGTCAGTTCGCCGCGCAGCTCGCCTTCCGCCAGCACGTAGATGCGGTCGGACATGGACACCAGCTCCGGCATCTCCGAGGAGATCATTACGATGGCCATGCCGCCTTCGGCGAGGTCTGCCATGATCTTGTAGATCTCCGTCTTTGCGCCTACGTCGATGCCGCGCGTCGGTTCATCCAGGAAGAGCACATCTACGTCGCGGGAGAGCCACTTGCCCAGTACGACCTTCTGCTGGTTGCCACCGGAGAGGTTCGATACGTTAAATTCGATGCTGGGCGCCTTGATGTTGAGGCGCTGGAACGTTTTTTCCGCAATCTCGCGTTCCTTTTTGGCATCGAAGAAGCCGTGGCGCGAGCAGGCTTTCATGGAGGCCAACGTCAGGTTTTCGCGGATGGTCATGCCCGGCACGAAGCCATCCGTCTTGCGGTCTTCGGTGAGCAGGGCGATGCGGTGGCTGATCGCGTCGTGCGTGCTGCGGATGTGGATCTTCTTGCCATCCTTGTAGATCTCGCCGGAAGAGAGCTTGGTCTTTCCGAAAATGGCGTTGAGCGTTTCGCTGCGCCCCGCGCCCACCAGCCCCGCCAGGCCGACGATCTCGCCCTTGCGGACATTGAAGGACACGTCCTTGACCATATAGCGCCCGGCCACGAAGGGGTTTTCCACAAAGGCGTGCTGTACTTCCAAGGCGATGTCGCCCGGGTGGTTGTGGCGCTCGGGGTAGTAGCTCTCGATCTTGCGCCCCACCATTTCGGAAACGATCTCGTCCTCATTGGTCTCCTCGCGCAGATGCGCGGCCACACTGCGGCCATCGCGCAGCACGTCTACGCGGTCGGAGTAGGTGAACACCTCGTGCATCTTGTGGGTGATGAGTATGCAGGCCACGCCGCGCGATCTTAGGCGCAGGATAAGCTCGAACAGACGCTGGGACTCGACCTCCGTGAGCGGGGAGGTGGGCTCGTCGAGGATAAGGATCTTGGGATCGCGGTGCAGCGCGCGGGCGATGGAGACCAGCTGCTGTTCGCTGGTGCTCAACTGGCGCATCTGCGTCCGGGGGTCGATGTTCAGACCGATCTCGTCCAGGCACTTGCGCGCCTCCGCGTACATCTCACGCCAGTTGACGAAGCCGTGTTTGCCGAACCAGTCGTTGAGGAAGAGGTTCTCCGCCACGGAGATGTTCAGGTGCATGTTGACTTCCTGATAGATCATGGCGATGCCTTTGTCTTCGGCGTCCCGGGGGGAAGTGAAGAGGCATTTTTCGCCATCTACGTAGATCTCGCCGGTGTAGCTGGTGTGCGGATAGGCGCCGCTGAGAACTTTCATCAGCGTGGACTTTCCCGCGCCGTTCTCGCCGCAGATGGTATGGATCTCGCCGGCGTAGACCTTGAGATCGACGCCATCCAGGGCTTTGACGGCGCCGAAGGTCTTGGTAACAGACCGCATTTCAAGCACTACGTTTTCCATATGACCACCTTACGCCTTCAGCTTCGCCATGTTCTTGATGTCATCCATGCAAACGGCGATGATGAGGATGACGCCGACGCACACGTTCTGCCAGTAAGCGCTGACGCGCATCATCGTGAGGGCGACCGTGATGGTGGCCATGATCGCCACACCCACCAGCGTGCCGACCATGGTGGCGACGCCGCCGGCGAGACTGTTGCCGCCCAAGATGCACGCGGCCACGACGTTCAGATCCTGCGAGGTGCCTGCCGTCGGCTGCGCGGAGCCGAGGCGCGAGGCCAACATGATGCCGGAAAGTCCCGCCAGCACCGAGCAGATGATGTGGACGACCACCTTATAGCGCTTGACGTTGATCCCGCACAGGCGCGTGGCTTCGCGATTGCCGCCGATGGCGATGAAGATGCGGCCGCAGACCGTCCGCTTGGTGAAGATCACCGCCAGGATCAGGAACACCAGCGCGTAGAAGATCGTGTAGGGGATGTCAAACAGCGTTCCCTGACCGATCTCGTTGAAGGCGTCGGAAAAGCCCGTCATCGAGCGCCCGCCGGCAATCACGTCAATGAGACCGCGGCAGACCTTCTGCATCGCCAGGGAGACGATCATGGGGTGGACGTTGAGGTTGGCGACGATCACGCCGATCACCGCGCCGATGGCTACGGAGACCACCATGGCGACGGCGAAGGCCAACCAGATGTTCATGCCCTGCATGCCGTACAGATAGCCAAACACGATGCCTACAAGCCCCAGCGTGGCGCCGCAAGAGAGGTCCATGCTGCCACAGGCGATGACCAGCGTGACGCCAATCGCGGGGAGCAGGTCCAAAGAGACGGAGCGGGCGATGCTGATGAGATTGCGGCTGCGGATGAACGCCGGATTGACGATCGTGGTGACGGCGCAAAGCAACAGGAAAATGATGATAATCATGGATTCACGATAAGACGTGATCTTGCGGAAGATATTCATCCGTTTGCGCTCTTGTGTGCTCATACGATTTCCCCTATCTTTGCTGCATGTACTCTGCGAGGGAGGCCCCGGGCAAAGCCCGCGCGGGCGTCTTACCGCCCGCGCAGTCAAATCATATCGAGACTGGAGGTTTGGCGCTTAGTATTCTTCGTTGACGGTGTCCTTGGTGACGATCTTGATGGAGGTGCCGATCACGCCCTCCTCGGGGCCGTTGCCCTGCAGGGCGGCGACCATGGTCTCCACAGCGGTCTTGCCGATCTCGTAGGGCTGCTGCACGGCCAGCGCCTCGATCCAGCCTTCCTTCATCAGTTCGATGGAATCGGCCAGGTCGTCGAAGCCGAGCACGATCACGTCGTCGCGGCCCAGTTCTTTGCAGGCCATGGCCGCGCCCAGCGGGTCGTAGGCAAACACGCCGTAGATGGCGTTCACTTCGGGGTAGGCATTGAATACGGCGTAGGTCTTGTCCAGAGTGATCTGTACGTCGTTGTTGACCTGCTCGTAGGTGACGATGTGGATGTTCTCGTTGACAGAAACGGCGTCCTCAAAGCCTTCCATGCGCTCCACAGCGTTGTTGGCGGTGATGGTGCCGGCGAAGATGGCCACGTAGATCTCTTCATCCTCGTCCACGCAGGAGAGGAAGTACTCGCCCATCTGCTGGCCGGCGCCGTAGTTGGAGGTGCCGACGAAGTACTGGCGGTTGGAGTCCGGCGCGTCCTGATCGACGGTGACGACCATGATGCCCTCTTCCACGGCGCTGTTGAGCACTTCGATGAAGGCTGCCGGGTCGCCGCAGCAGATGATGATGCCGTCTACGCCCTGGCCGATGGCCGCGTCGCAGGCAGCGACTGCGCCAGCGATGTCGTTTTCTTCCACCAGAGAGGTCTGCACGTTGATGCCGGCGGCCTCCGCCGCGTCATTCAGGCCTTGGTTGAGCGTGGTCCAGTAGTCGTTCGTGCTGGTGCAGATGTAGGCGATGTCCATGTCCTCGGGGGCGAGCGTCTCCGCGAAGGCCATGCCCATGGAGAGCACCAGGGTCAAAGCGACGATGAGAGCCAGGATCTTTTTCATACCATACACTCCTTGCTTATTTTGTATGATGCCATATGACATATGACATCATATCTTTGCACATATTATATCTTTGCCACCGGAGGCTGTCAAGTGGTTTTTTATATAAGCTGTATAATTTGGTCGAAATGCACAGAAATATGCCGCATTTAACGCGCAATGCATCTATTTATGAGTGTAATATTGAAGTGAGATGTGAAAATTGCGCCCATGCAAGAGAAGAAACGACCGCACAAGGGCCAAAAAGGGCGCTGACGCGGTCGCCCGCGCGCGCCCTGGTGCGGCATCCGATTCAGTATTGATAATAGATCTTCGCCAGCCGGATGCTTTCCGTCCGGTCGAGGCCGCTGCGCCCTTTTGTGATCAGGTATTGAAGGTCGCGTACATGCGATTTTTTCGAGCTTTCGTAGAATTCGCCGCTGTTGGGGTTCTTGAGGATCATTTCGCGCGCCAGGAACTCATAGACGCCGCGCACCATGCGGATTATGAAGGGGTTTTTCGTCAAATCGAGGATGGAGAGGTGAAAGCGGACGTCCATTTCCTGGACGCGCTTGTAATCGCCTTGTTCGTAGGCTTCCTGCGCCTGGTCGAGGATCGCTTGCAGCTTGCTGATGTCCTCTGCCGTCACCTGGTCCACGGCGGCGCGCAGGATCATCTGTTCCACGTCCACGCGGAAGGTGATTATCTGTTCCTGCTTCGTCGAGGCCAACAGGAGCACGTAGGCCAGGGAATCCATGCCCATCATGTGCTCGGGGTTGGCGATGTAGGTGCCTTTGCCGCGCACGATGTCCACGACCCCCAGCGCCGAAAGGATCTTGCAGGCTTCGCGCACGGAGGTGCGGCTCACATGCAGCGCTTCCACCAACTCCTTTTCGGTGGGGATCTGATCGCCGGGCTTGTACTTTTTGTTCTTGATGTCCTCGACGATCGTGTCGATCACGCGCCAGTAGATCGGGCGATCCGCCATGCGCGCTGCCTCGGATGAAAACAATTGCATGCCTGTGTTATCCCTTCGTCGCAATTCTTTATGTATTATGATAGCAACCTTTCGAGATTCAGTCAAGGCCACTTTTGGCTGATTTGACACATTTTTTCCGATATTGCAAGAAAACGATGCTCAAATGAGAACGGGATGCAGGAAATGACGCTTGAAAGGAAAGAGGGTTCAGCAAAGCGAACGCGCGCGGCAACAAAGGCCGCGCGCGCCCGCGAAAGAGGGGTTCAAAGCACCGCTTCGCCGCCGATCCAGACGTGTTCGGCGCGCGAACGGTAGGAGAGCGGGTGGCCGCTATAAAGCGCCATGTCCGCGAATTTGCCTGGCCGCAGGGAGCCAATTTGTGCGTCAAGGCCGGCGATTTCAGCGGGTGAGAGGGTCACGGCGCGCAGCGCCTCCTCCACCGGCAGGCCCTCGCGCACGGCGAAGGCCGCGCTCACGGCCAGCAGGTAGAGCGGGCTCTGGTGGTGATCCGAGGTGATGGCAAAGCGCACGCCCGCGCGGTAGAGCGCATTGGGCAGCGCCGGGGAGAGGTCAATGCTCTCCATGCGCGCGTTGCACAGCGTCAGCGGGCCGATGGCCACGGGCACGTTCTCGCGCGCCAGGAAGGAGGCCATCTTGCCGCTGTCCGCGCCGTGTACGAGGATGGGGCGGAAGCCGAATTCATGTGCCAGGCGCACCATGGCCTCGATGTCGTCGGAGCGGTGGGCATGGAAGTAGACGGGCATCTCGCCACGCAGCACGGGGAAGAGCGCTTCCTCCTTTTCGTCTCCGGCGCCCGCTTCCAGCGCCTTTTTTGCTCGCCGCAGCAGGGCGCGCAGCATGGACACCTGGCCCATGCGCGTCAACGGCGGCTTGCCGGCCGCGCCAAAAGCGGCGCGCGGTTCCTCGCCCAGCGCCATCTTCATGCCACAGGGGGCGCGCAGAAGCATCTCGCCGGTGGTCTCGCCGCGCAGGCGCACGGCCATGGCCTGCCCGCCGATGAGGTCCATGTTGCCGGGCATGGTCACCACGGCGGTGACCCCGGCTTCGCGGGCCATGGCGATGGCCTTGTCGCCGGCATAGAAGCCGTCCAGCGCCCGCAGTTGCGGCGAGAGGGGATCGCTGGATTCGTTGAAGTCATTGCCCTCGACGCGAGAACATTCCTCCTTGAGGCCGAGGCAGGTGTGCAGGTCGACCAGGCCGGGAAGCAGGTATTTGCCCTGCGCGTCCAGGTCGCCAGGCTGCTCCTCGACGCCGGTCATGTCGCCCAGCTCCTGGATGACGCCGTTTTCAAAGCGCAGGTAGCCGTCCTCGATGGGCGCGCCTTCGATGGGCAGTATCTTCGCGTGAACGATGCGCATTATTTGACCCTCCTTCCATCAATGAACACGTGCGTGGCCCTGGCGTCGAATTCCAGGGGGAATTTGTCAAAGACGGCGATGTCCGCGTCCTTGCCCACGCGGATGGAGCCGACGCGCTCGTCTATGCCAGCGAGTTTGGCGGCGTTGATGGTGATGCACTTGAGGGCTTCGATGTCGTCCAGCCCCTCGCGGGCGGCCAGCGCCGCCGAGGGCGCGAGCAGCGTGACGCTGCCCAGCATCGGGCAGGAATCGGTGCAGATGGCGGTGAGGATGCCGCGGCCTACTGTCTGCGCGGGGTTCTTAAAGCCGCCATGCATGGATTCCCAGTCGCGGCAGGTAAAGTACATGGGCCCAAGGATCACACCCTCGGCGCGCTCGTAGAGGTCGTCCAGGATGTACTGCGCGTCGTTGCAATGGACGATGATGCAGCGCAGGCCGAACTCCTCCGCCAGCGACAGGGCGGTAAGAATGTCGTCCACGCGCGAGGCATGTACATGCATAGGGATCTCGCGGCGCATCAGCGGCAGCAGCGCCTCGAGCTTTTTGTCGTAGACGCGGGCATCCCCACGGTCGCAGTATTCACGCGCGCGGCGCAGCATGTCGCGCAGCAGCGCCGCCTCGGACATGCGCGTCACCGGCGCGCGCCCGTGTTGGCCGAACGCGGATTTGGGTGCGTCGCCGAGGGCGAACTTCATGGCGATGGGCGCTTTGACCGCGCTCTTGCGCGCGTCCTCGCCAGTGGTCTTGTAGGCGATCAGCTGCCCGTCGATCAGGCTGGTGCTGCCGGGGCCGGCGATGACGGTGGTGATACCGGCGTTGCGCGCCTTGGCGATGGCGGGGTCGAGCGGGTACACGGCGTCCAGCCCGGAGTGTTCCGGCGTCATCGGGTCCAGCGTTTCGCTGTATTCGGAGGACATGAACCCTTCGGGGCCGACGCCCGTGTGACAGTGGGGCTCGACAAAGCCGGGAACGATCCACGCCCCGCCGACGTCGATGGTCTCCGGGTCGGCAGGCGCATTCCGCGCGTCGCCGTAAGCGGTGATCTTTCCTTCCGCGAAGGCGACGAAGCCGTCATCAAACCGCTCGCCTTCGCAGGTGAGCAACGTTCCATGAACGATCTGCATGGATAAACCTCCTCAAACATAAGCGAGCGCGCGGCCGGCAAAGGGGGCTGCCGGCACGCGCGCTCTCCGGCCTGTCGCCCGGGATCACTCCACGGCGACGATCATGGCCAGCTCGACCAATTTGGTTTCGGTGATACACTCCGCTTGAACGGTGACGCCGGGAGGCATATTGTCCTTGCCGAGCCACTGCTCCAGCACGCCCAGGAAGGGCTTGGCCATGGAGATGTCGCGGAAATAGGCGTTGAACATGATGATGTTCTCTTTTTTCAGGCCGAACTGGGCAAACAGCTCGTCGTAGCGATCGCACAGCGCCTGGGTCTGTTCTTCGATGGTGGGGTAGGGCTCCTTGGAAACGTGGCCGGCGAAGTACGCCACCTTGTTGTGGATGGCAAGGCGGCCGCCATCGGGCCTTTCAACGATAGACATGGGGTTTGTTCCTCCTGTTTTTTTTCTTGAAGGCCGCCGCGCGGAGGATATCCCCCGCGCGGGCCTTGCGGACGGGGCCTAAAGGGATCAGTCTTCCGCCACAGGATGCACGTAAGCCAGCAGCGGGTAGTTGGAGGGGTCGGTCTCCATGCCGGTGAGCGTGCTCTTGATGCCGTTGACCTTGTTCACCCACGCACAGGGGATGAAGGGCAGCTCGGCGCGGATGAGGTCCTGCACCTGGCCGTAGTAGTCGGCGCGCACGGCGGCGTCTTCCTCAACGCGGGCGGCGTCCACGAGGGCGTCGAACTCGGGGTTGACGTAGGCCGTGTAGTTGGTGTTGTACCACAGGGATTCGGTGGAGTAGAAGGTATCGTGCATCAGGTCGCCTTCGTTGGCCAGCAGCACCCAGCCGCCGTAGAACATGTCGAAGTCGCCGGAACCCATGATGTCATAGTAGTTGCCGATCTCGGTGACGTAGGTCTCGATGGTGATGCCCAGCTGCGACCAGGCATTCTGCAGCATTTCGACCATATCCACGCGGGACTGTTTGCTCGTTACCATCAGCTGGCAGGTGAAGCCGTCCGGGTAACCGGCCTCGGCCAGGAGTTCCTTGGCCTTTTCCAGGTCGTAGGTATAGGCGTACTCGCCCTCGGCGGGCTTGTAGTCCACGAACGTCGGCGAGCAGATGCCGTCGGCCACGGTCGCGGTGCTGCCGTAGGCGATGTTGACCATGCCCTCCAGGTCAAGGGCGTAGCGCAGGGCCTGACGCACGCGCGCGTCGTTGAAGGGGGCCTTCTGGCAGTTGAAGCCGATGTAGTCCACGCTCAGGGACGGATAGGAGATGATGTCCACCGTGCCGGTCATCTCCAGATACTGCACCTGGGAATCGGGCAGATCCTGGGCGATGTCGATCTCGCCGTTCTCCAGCGACAGGGAACGGGTGGTGTCGTCGACGATGAAGCGGAAGACGAGGTTCTTGTAGTAGGCGGGCTCGCCCCAGAAATCGTCAAAGCGCTCGAGGGTGACGGAATCGCCGGCGATCCACTCGACGAACTTGTAGGGGCCGGTGCCCACGGGGTTGCGGCTGAAGCCGTCCTCGCCCATCTCTTCCCAGGCGGACTTGCAGACGATGGGGCACTCGGAAGAGAGCATGTTCACCAGCGCCGGGTAGGCCTCATAGGTCTTGACCACGAGCGTGAGATCGTCTTCGCAGTAGGAGTTTTCGCGGTCGATGGCGCCCCACATCCAGGCGTAGGAGTTGTTCTGGATGGAGAAGAGGCAGTCCTCCGCGGTGAGCGTCTCGCCGTTGTGGAACTTGACGCCCTCGCGGATGTGGAACTTCCAAGTGGTATCGTCCACCATCTCCCAGCTCTCAGCCAGGTCGGGGACGATCTCGTTGGTTTCGGTGTCGAGCGTGACCAGCTTGTTGTAGATATTGGCGCTCACCTTGCCGTTGGGGTCGACGCCCTGCAGGATGCCGGCCAAGTGGGTCGGCTCGGCGTTGATGCCGACGACCAGCGTGTCTTCGATGGCGGTCGCGCCCTCAGCGATGGCGGCGGGCAGGCTCGCCAGCAGCAGCGCCAGCGCCAGCAACAGCGTGAGGGCTTTGATGGTAGCGTTCTTCATGTGTCTCGTCCTCTCCTTTTCGATCATTTTGTTTTGCCGCGCCGCCGCGTCTGCGCGCACGCGGGAAAAACTTCCTTAGCCCTTGGCCGCGCGGGCCGCGGCGTAGCCGAAGCAGGTCCAGCCGTATTCCTTGCCGCAGTCGAGCACGTAGTCCAGCGTCTTCTGGTAGTTGGCCTCGTCCTTCATGATCTTGTAGTACATGGCAACGCCGAAGCCCTGCGTCATGGCGGAGATGGCGTCCTCCTGGTTGTTGGGCTCCTTCTCCATGGCGAGGATCTCTTCGGGAGTGTACTTGCCCTTGTACATCAGGCAGAGGTGCTTGTAGCCGATATTGCCGCCGGCCTCGGTGTTTTCATCGACGTAGGAGATGGCCTTTTCCGCCTCGTCGTCGCGGCCGAGGAGCTTGCAGCAGATCCACGTCCAGTTGCTCAGGGCGACCTGGCGGGCGTTGGTGGTGGGCAGCTCCCAGCAGCGCTTGTAGGCGAAGTAGGCCAGGTCATACTCGCCCAGCAGCAGCCGCGTCAGCGCCAGGTGATAGTTCACCGACCAGTTCTCGGGGATGAGGCGCTGGGCCACGGTGAAATCGGCGCAGGCTTCGGCGATCTCGCCGACGTTGAGATAGCGATGGGCGCGCCAGCGGTAGAGGATGCCGTTGAAGGGGTCGATGGAGATGCCGCGCGACAGAGCTTCGATGGCCTCGCGGATGAGGCGCTGTGAAACGAACGCCTGCGATTTTTTCAGCCAGAGATCCGGCGAGGGATCCGGCATGGCGGCGATCTCCGCGTCGATGGCGGCAATTTTGGCATCATAGGCAATAGAGCTCTTGACCGGCAGCAGCTGCTCGGCCTTGGTGGACAGTTCACTCATGGTTTATTCCCTCCTTGTTTTTTACGAAAGCCGGGGCGGGGCCTTGCGCCCCTTCTCCATGCTTGCGCGTCACTGGACGCCGTCACACAGGTGACAGGCCACGTAATGCCCGGGCTCGATCTCGCGCAACAGCGGATCTTCGCGGCTGCAGCGCTCGGTGGCGTGGTTGCAGCGGGGCGCGAAGCGGCAGCCCGGCTGGGGGTCGATGGGCGAAGACAGCTCGCCGCGCAGCAGGATGCGCTCGCGCTTGACGTGGATGTCCGGGATGGGGATGGCGCTGAGCAGCGCCTGCGTATAGGGGTGCGTCGGGTCGCGGAAGAGCGCGCGCGTGGACGACGTTTCCACGATCTTGCCCAGGTACATGACGCAGATCGTGTCGGAGATGTGCTTGACCACGCTCATATCGTGGGTGATGAACAGGTAGGTCAGGCCCTTCTCGCGCTTGAGATCCTGCATGAGGTTGAGGATCTGCGCCTGGATGGACACGTCCAGCGCCGAGACCGGCTCGTCGCAGACGATGAAGCTGGGGTCGAGGATCAATGCCCGGGCGATGCCGATGCGCTGGCGGCGACCGCCGTCCATCTCGTGCGGATAGCTGTTGATGAAGCGCTTGGAGAGGCCGACGGTGTCCATCATCGCCTCCACGCGCTTTTCGATCTCTTCCTTGGACTTGGCCAAGCCGTAGATCTTCAGCGGCTCGGCGATGGTGTCGCGCACGCTCATGCGCGGATCGAGAGAGGAGAAGGGGTCCTGGAAGATCATCTGCATCTTCTGGCGCAAGGCGTGCATGGCCTTGTCGTCCAGCGCGGTGATCTCCTGGCCGTCGAAGCGGATCTGGCCGGCGTCCGGCTCGATGAGGCGCAAAAGCAACCGTCCGAGCGTGGACTTGCCGCAGCCGGACTCGCCCACGACGCCGAGCGTGTGGCCGCGCTCGATGGAAAAGCTGACGTCGTCCACCGCGTGCAGCAGGCCGCTGGGCACCTTGAAGTATTTTTTGAGATCTTTGACCTCGAGGATCGCGCTCATCGTTTCACCTCCTGGGTACCTTCGATGCGGAAACACTTGACCATGTGGCCTTCGGAGATCTCCATTGCCGCGGGGTCAGCGGTGCGGCAGCGCTCCGTGGCGTAGGGGCAGCGGTCGGCAAAGCTGCAATAGGGGCCGAGGTTCATCGGGTCGGGCATGAGCCCGGGGATGGGCTCGAGGCGATCCATCTCCTTGGTGAGGCTGGGGATGGAGTTGAACAGGCCGATGGTATAGGGATGCTGCGCGTTTTCGAAGATGTCGGCCAGCGAGCCGCACTCGACGATCTCGCCGGCGTACATAATGGCCACGCGGTCGCAGGTCTCGGCCACGACGCCCAAATCGTGCGTGATGAGCAGCATGGAGGTGTTGAAGTCCTTCTTCAGATCGCGCATCATCGAGAGTATCTGCGCCTGGATGGTCACGTCCAACGCCGTGGTCGGTTCGTCGGCGATGAGCAGTTCCGGGTTGCACACCAGCGCCATGGCGATGACTACGCGCTGCTTCATGCCGCCGGAGAACTGATGCGGATACTCGCCGTAGCGATCGGCGGGGATGCCCACCTTTTCCAGGATGTCCGCCGTCATCTTCGTGGCTTCCGCGGCGCTGCAATGGTGATGCAGGCGGATGACCTCTTCGATCTGCTTGCCGATGGGGACCACGGGGTTGAGCGACGTCATCGGATCCTGGAAGATCATCGACACTTTGTTGCCCCGGATGCGGCGCATCTGCTTCTTGCTCTTTTGCATCAGGTCTTCGCCGTCGAGCTCGATCTTGGCGGAGATCACCTTGCCCGTGGCCTCGGAGGTCAGCCGCAGGATGGAGAGCGCGGTGGTGGTCTTGCCCGCGCCAGTTTCTCCGACCAGGCCCAGCGTCTCGCCGCGATAGACTTGGAAAGAGACGTCGTTGACAGCTTCGACCACGCCGTAATCCGTCACATATTGGACGATGAGGTTCTCAACATTGAGCAAAACGTCTTTTTTCATCTGTCGTACCCCTTAGCGCTTCATTCTCGGATCGAGCGCGTCGCGCAGGCCGTCTCCGAAGAGGTTGAACGCCGCCACGGAGATCATGATGGCCAGACCCGGATAGATGACCAGATACGGATAATTGCGGATATACTGCCGCGCCGAGGAGAGCATGGAGCCCCATTCCGGCGTCGGCGGCTGGATGCCCATGCCCAGGTAGCTGAGGCCGCAGGCGCAGATGATCGCCGAGGCGATGCCCAGCGTGGCCTGCACGATGATGGGCGCCAGCGCGTTGGGCAGCATGTGGCGGAAGATCAGGCGGCTGTTGGAGGCGCCGACGGCGCGCGTGGCCTCGACGAAGTCCACGCCCTTGACCGTCATCACCGAGCCGCGCACTACGCGGGCGTAGGATGGGATGCTGCTTATGCTGATGGCGAGCATCAGATTCATCAGGCTGCCTCCCAGGGCGGCGGCGATGGCGATGGCCAGCAGCATGCTGGGAATGGCGAGGATGATGTCCATGATGCGCATGAGGATGTTGTCCACGCGCCCGCCGTAGAAGCCGGCGATGGCGCCGATGACGCCGCCCAGCACCAGCGAGGCCAGCACCGAGACTACGCCGACGGTGATCGACATCCGCGTGCCCCAGATCAGGCGGCTGAGCATGTCGCGGCCGAACTGGTCCGTGCCCAGCGGGAACTCCTTGCAGGGAAAGATGAACGCGCGGGAGTAATTCTGATTGTCGTAGCCCTCAGGGGCGATGTACTGCGGGAAGATCGCCAGGATGACGAAGAAGATGATGATGGCCAGCGAGACCATCGCGCTCTTGTTGCGTGAGAGGCGCTTCCAGGCGTCGCGCCAGGGGCTGGACTTGACGCGCTTGCCGCTGGAGCGGCGCTTTTCCTGTTTGAGCGTATATTCGGTCTGTATCTTCGCCATTACTGAACGCCTCCCTTGACCGCGCGGCGGCGGACTTGATACTGGGACTTGATGCGCGGATCCGCGTAAGAGTAGATCACGTCCACCACCAGGTTGACGACGCTGTAGATCGCGGCCAGCAACAGCACGCCGCCCATGATGACGGGGTAGTTGCGCTGGCTGATGGCGTCAAGCATGAACTTGCCCACGCCAGGGATGGCGAATACGGACTCGGTGAGCACCGCGCCGCCGAGCAGACCGCCGAACTGCAGGCCCGCTACGGTGATGATGGGGATCAGGGCGTTCTTCAGCGCGTGGCCGACGATGACCTTGAACTCCGTCTGGCCCTTGGCGCGGGCGGTGCGGATGTAATCGGTGCGGATGACTTCGAGCATGCTCGAACGGGTGGTGCGGGTGATCGTCGCCATGGAGCTGGTGCCGATGGTCAGCACCGGCAACACCCAGTAGCGCGGCCCATAGAAGCCCGATACCGGGAACCACCCCAGGGCGATGGCAAAGATGATGATGTTCATCAGCCCTTGCCAGAAGTTGGGCATGGACACGCCGATCAGCGACAGGAACGTGGAAAAGTAGTCGATGATCGAGTTCTGCCACGTGGCTGCCAGCACGCCGAGGATGACGCCCAGCGTCACCGAGAAGACCACGCTCAGGCCCGCGAGGATCATCGTGGTGGGCATGCGCGCGAGGATCTCATCGAGCACGGGCTGCTTGGTCACGTAGGAAGTGCCCAGGTCGCCGCGCGAAACGAGGCCCCAGAGATAATCGCCATACTGTTCGAGCAGGGGCTTGTTCAGGCCCAGCTCTTCGCGCATGGCCTGGTAGACCTCTTCCGTGGCGGTCTCGCCCACGAGTTGGCGGGCCGGGTCGCCGGGCATCATCTGGTTGAGGATGAAGGTGATGGTCACCACACCCAGAAGAACGGGGATCATCCATAACAATCGCTTTAAAATGTATCTGCTCATGCGCATAGTCCTTTCCTGTAGCATTTGCGACCGATCACACAGATTGTAACACACAAACTGATATATGAATACCGATATAATTCATATTTTGTCTGCAATCTTGTGATTTTTTCGATATTTCTGTTATTTTACGCACCGAGGAATTCGATTTCCTGCATTTTTGTGGTAGAATAAATGCAGATGCGCAACAAGGGGCATGTCAAGGAGCGAAAGAGGATGTTAAGCAGATCGCGGAACATGAAACTTTCCAGCAAGCTTGTTTTGCTGATCTTCATCTCGCTGGTGTGTATCTATATCATCCTCAGCGTCTTCTGGTTTGTGATCCTCGAGATACAGGCGCGCGATGATTTTTATCAGGCCGGCTATGATATGTGCGCCCTCGGCGGGCAGATGGCAGAGCAGGAATGTTCGTACCTGCAGGGCATCGCCGCGTACCTGAGCGTATCTTCCCGCACGCAGGCGATGCTGATGAAGAGCAACGCAAACCTGCCCCTGTCGGAAAACGACCGCACGGCCACAGAGCTGGCGCACCTGAAATACCCCGTGTCGGTGATCTTTTTCGACTTGCAGGGCGAGCCGGTGGACTGGATGAGCATTGACGATTCGCAAACGCCGCTTGCCCAGGACCCGCAGGGCGATACGCCGCTTTCGCGCGTGCTGCACGGACCGGCGACCTACGCCTGGGAATTCATCGACCAGGGCAGCGACCGACTCTTCGCCCGCGACAACTCGCCCAAGCTCTGTTTGTGGTACCTGGTGACCGATTCCCAGACCACGCGGCCGTTGGGCGCCGTCGCCATCGCGGTGGACAGCCGCCGTTTCATCAGCATGGGTTCCACACAGGACAGCCCCTATTTCCGCCTCATACTGCTCGACCAGGAGACGGGCGCGGTCGCCTTCAACCACAGCCCCTATCAACTCAACGAGGATGTCTGCGCCGAGCTGATCGCGTACAGCGGCGAGAAAGCGCAGGGAAGCGCGGTGATCCCCTACGGTGGAGCGCGCTGCTATTTGTTCTATGAGCGCGTGAAATCCACGCCGCTGACGGTGTACTACATCATCCCCTATTCCCTCTTTGTGCAGGATGGCTCGTTCTGGGGTTATTTCCTCATCGTGCTGGTGTTTTTGACGCTGTCGCTGCACCCGCTGCTGGGCTATGCCTCCCGCCGCCTGACCACGCCCCTGCGGGAATTGACCACCACGGTGAGCGGCTTCGCGCGCGGCGATATGAACGCCCTGTTCGAATACAAGGGCAAGGATGAGATCGGCATCCTCGGCAACGCCTTCAACGAGATGGTGCGAAGCAACCGGCGGATGCTGGAAAAGACCGTGGAGCTGAAAGTGCGCGAACAGGAGGCCGAGCTCAACGCGCTGCAAGCGCAGATCAACCCGCACTTTCTCTATAATATGCTCAACATGATCTACTGGCGGGCGATGCGTTCCGGCGACGAGGAGGTGGCGGACATCTCCTACGCCATGGGCCAGCTCTACCGCATGGCGCTCAACCGCGGCCACAGCCGCATCGCCCTTCGGGAAGAGTTCCAGATCTGCGAATACTACCTGATGCTGCAGAAGAAGCGCTTCGGCAACCACATCGAATACAATGTCTACGCCGAGCCGGGGCTGGAAGGCGTTGCCGTGCCCAAACTGCTTTTGCAGCCGCTGGTGGAAAACGCCATCATCCACGGCGCGGAGAATTACACCGACGTGGTGCATATCTCCCTGAGCGCGCGCCGGGAGGGGGAAAACATCGTCTTCCGCGTGGTCAACGATGGCAGCGTCATCCCTCCGGAGATCCTGGCGACGTTGCCCTATTGCCCCGTGGCCGAGGGAACGCCGGCCGGCGGCAGCCGCTATGCGCTGCGCAACATCGCCGAGCGCTTGAAGCTGCTCTTTGGCGACGCATATGCCTTCACGTTTGCCAGCAGTGAGGAGAGCGGCACCGTGGTGACGATCTCCTATCCGCTGGATCACGATTCCGCCATTTTGAAAGGAGATGCAGAGGATGCTCAGAGTGTTGGTCGCGGATGATGAATTCGATGCGCGTGACAATATGATCGCCATGATCCAATGGGAAGAAAACGGCATGACGGTGGTTGCCGCTGAGGACAACGGCCTTTCCGCCTACGAAGCCATTCTCGATCTCCAGCCGGACATCGTGCTCATCGACATCCAGATGCGCGGCATGAACGGCCTGGACGTTATCGAAAAGGTGCGCGCGGTGGACGGGCCGCAGCCGGTGTTCATCATCATCAGCGGATATGATGATTTTGCTTACGCACAGCGCGCCATCGGCTTGCGGGTGAACGGCTATCTGCTCAAGCCCTTCCGACCGGCGGATGTGCTCTCCATTTTAAAGAAGCACTTTGGCGAGACCAGCGCTTCGCAGCAGATCTGCCAGAAATATCCCGGCCTGGGCGCGTCGCTGCTCGATCTGAGCACCAGCGGAGAAGATATGACGCGCTATCCCGTGCAGATGGAGAACAAGGTGATCAGCGCCATGCTGCAGGGAACGTCTGAGGATGTCCGCCAGGCGATCGCACAGTATGCCAAGGCGCTGGAGGATATGCGCCTCTCCACGCCCGGCACGGTCAACTGCTATCTCATCCTTTACGCGGAGATCCGCCGGCACCTTTCCCACCGGGAAACCGCTGTGCAGCCCTGCGAGGTCGAATGGGACGATAGTGCGCCCGCGCGCTCCATGCGCCGGCTGCTCACCTCCATGGCGCTGAGCGTGCGCCGCGAGATGGGTCAGACGAAGGCCAAGGGCAGCGCCCCGGCGATGCGGGCCAAGGCCTATATTGACGAGAACTATGCCGCCCCGCTTTCGCTGGAAGGGGTGGCGCGCCATGTGGCAGTGACGCCCACTTACCTGAGCAGCTGTTTCGCCCGCGATATGGGGATGGGCTTTGTGGAGTACATCAAGAGCGTGCGCGTGGCGCACGCCAAGCGGATGCTCATCCATTCAGACCTCTCGGTCGACGAGGTGAGCGCCGCCTGCGGCTATCAGGACACGAAGTACTTCAAACAGGTGTTCAAACAGCTTACCGGCATGAGTCCGCACGCCTATCGCCAACAGACTCCCGTGCTGTAACAAAGCGGGATGGACGAGGCAACACTGCGGCAAGGGGTTTCTCTCACAGCAGTGTAAACGATTTCTTGCCATATGTCAACGCCCAAAAGCATCCAGCGATGACTTTAGGGCGCTCACCAAGGCCACCGGGCATAAAGAAAAGGGGCGTTTTGCGAAAAGTGGCAAGGGCCATTGTATGATTCGAGCAATTTCGAGCTTATTTTTTGGGCATATAGCGAAAAGTTCGAAAATGGTATTGACAGTAGCCCCGGCGATGCGTAT
>DVGE01000131.1 GCA_018712885.1 Candidatus Pullichristensenella stercoripullorum
CTGCGCGCGTCGCTTCTGGACGGGGCGAGCTGGCACGCGCCCGATCACTACTTCATCCTCAAGGACTTCATGCCCTATCAGGAGGCGCGGCTGCGCGCCATGCGCGATTACCGCGAGGACGCGAAGGGCTACGCCCTCAAGTGCCTGCGCAACATCGCCTGCGCCGGCAAGTTCTCCTCCGACCGCTCCGTGCAGGACTACGCGGAGAAGATCTGGAAGCTGTAAGGCGAAAAAACAGTTTGGCGGACGGCCATGTGAGCCGTCCGCCGTTTTTCTGCAAAAAAGCCCCGGAGAGACGACGCTCTCCGGGGGCGCAGGTCGTTTAGCGGTCTTCTTCGTCCTCGTTCATGATGTTGGCAGACAGTTCGCGCTGTTCCTCGGTAAACTTGCGCGCCTGTTCCTTCTCCCACTCGCTGGCCTGCTTGATGACCGTGGGCTGGTTGACGACGATCTGCGGGAAGGGGATGTTGATGTCGTACTTGTCGCAGATGAGCTTGATCTCGCGGTTGAGGTCGCGGTCCATCTGCCCACGGTTGGCCTCGGTACACAGCGCAACGATGCGCAGGATGACGCTGTTGTCCGCCAGCGCGACCACGCCCTTGTAGAAGGGGCCGTCGATGATGTTGGGCAGGTGCTTGCGGATGTTGGGGAACTCCTTCTGGAGGATGTTCTCCACGCGCTCCAGCGATTCGCTGTACTCGATGCCCAGATCGACGCTGCTGAAGGAGTAGTCGCGCGTCTTGTTGATGACGCCGCTGACGTTGCTGTTGCTGATGACCTTGATGTTCTGGTTGCCATCCTGTATCTTGGTGGTGCGCACGCCGATCTCCACCACGGTTCCGGTCCAGTCTCCGACGGTGACGATGTCGCCAACCTGGAACTCGCCCTCGAAGATGATGAAGAGGCCGGCGAGGATGTCGGAGACCAGCGTCTGCGCGCCGAGGCCGACGATCAGGGTGAGGATACCGGCCGAGGCCAGCAGCGTTGCGGTATCGATGCCCAGAAGCGCCAGGCAGAAGTAGAGCATGGCAATGACGGAGATGTACTTGACAAGGCTCTTGAGCAGGCGGCAGACCGTCTCGCCCTTGGCCCCGAAGGTGCGGGCCATGATGGTGAGCAGGCGCTGCACGATCATGGTGACGACGCTGGCCACGCAGATGATGAGCAGGCTGCCGGTGACGGCGAAAATGTTGAGGCCGTGCGCCCATTCCCCGTTGAGTACAAAGAGGAATACGGAACTCTCGTCAAAGAACTGATCGCGCATCAGCACTGCCAGGCAGATGACCACCGCGAAGACGCCCAGCAGGCCGCGCAGCACGCTGAAGAGTTTCTGCTCCGGCGTCTTGTCCGCCCAGCCGATGAAGGAGTTGCGCCAGCGGCTGGCGGCGGATTCGGTCTTTTTCACCGAGCCATCCGGCATGACCACATCCACCATGGTCTTGCCGTACTTCTTTTCTTCCTTGCCCTTGTGTACGGCCTTGCCGGGCTTATCGCGATAGAGGCAGAGCATGAGGATGACCAGCAGCAGGGCCACAAGGCTGGCCGCGCCAGCCATCAGCGTCACGGGCAGACGGGCGGTGCCGATGTTGGCCTCGGGCACGGCGGCGAAGACGATGTAGCGGTCCGTTTCCAGCGCGGAGGCGAAGTGGCGGGTGTTTGCGAAGGTGACGTAACCGGTGTAGCCGTCCACCATCGCATCCTCAGTGATGCCGTAGGCGTAGGCGTCGCGGCCGATGTAGCGGCTGTTGGGATGGTAGGCGATGGTCGCGTCCGCCTTGTCGACCGCAAAGACCACGCCGCCGTTGCCCATGCGGATGCCGGAGAGGATGTTGCCGATCTCCATGTTTTCCTCGGTCACCTCAAGGCGCGAGGGGATGACGGAGATCTGCACAAAGCCGTTGGGGTTGTCCTGCTCGTCGCGCAGGGTGACGCCGATGTTCTGGTGGAAATCGCCGGATACATCGTCGGGCTGGGCTTCCTGCACGAGGCTGTCCACGCCGAGCAGCAGCTTGTTGAACTCGTAGGACTGATCCTCGGGATCATCGCTGACGGTAAAGCGCGTGTAGGGCGAGTTGGTGGCTACCTGTTCGCCGGACTGATCAAAGACGTTGACCGATTCGAGGGAAAGGATGCCGCTCAGCTCAGCCAGCTTCTCGCGGTTGGCAAGCTCGGGGTTGGTGTCGATGATGAAGGCGGCGATCTCCGCCTTGTTGAGGTAGAGTTCATCGTACTCCGCAGCCAGTTCATCGCGCTGGGCGGCGTACTGGTCAATGCGCTGGGAGATCTCCTGCAGGCGCTGGTCGTTGCTCATCGACTGGCGGGAGAGCGCAAAGATGGACTGCATGTAGAACGAGACCACGAGGATGGCAATGAGGCCGATCAGCGACACGGAGGTGAGCTTGCGGGCCACGGAAGTGCCGAAGCGGAGCTTGCCGGCAATGCGCACGCTCTTTTCTTCGCGCAGGTGGCGAAGGATGAAGAAGGCGTAGGTCACCACCAGCGTCAGGGCCACAAACACGGCAAAGAGGATGATGGTCACGGTAGTGGTGCGGGAGGCAAGGATCTCATCGGAGGTAACGGCGCAGAGGACGTAGGTGTCGTCGTCCAGCAGCGTCGCACCGCCGTAGAGTCGCTGGCCGCCGATGTCCATCCAGCCGAAGCTGCCGTCTTCAAGAGAGGCGACAGAAAGGCCCATGCTGATGGCGTCCTGACCGACGATCGCCTCGTCCGGGTAATAGAGGAAGGTGTAGTCCCTGGCGGAAATGGCGAAGCTGAAACCGTTGAGGCCCACGGTGACGTTTTTAAGAGCGCTGGCGAGCGTTGCGGATGCCTCGAGGCGGTGATAGAGCGTTTCGGCGTTCTTTTCCACCACGACCATGGTGTTCTCGTCGATGCGCGCGCCGTAGTAGCGGTAGCAGGTGTCGCCAAATTCCACCTCAAAGGCGGCGGAGGGTTCGCCATCGTCAAAGACGGTGCGCAGCTGGTTGAAGCGGCTGCGGGTAAAGTCCGCCGGCGAATCTCCGGACTGGGCCAAGGCGTGGCCCGACTTGTCGAGGATGATCACATTGTCCACGTCCAGCAGGTCGGCAAGCAACTGCATATTGGCGCGGGAATATCCGGAAAGTACGCCGTTCTGATACATGAAAGCGGCGCTGCCGACCTTGCCGCGATTCTCCTCGTCGAACGCCTCGGTGATCTCCACGCCGGAGGCGTCCGCGGCGGCGATCAGCTCATCCATCTCGTCGTGTTTTTCGGCGATGTTGTCGCGCTGGTCATTGAGGGAGAGGTCGGTCTGCATATTGGTCAGCAACACGCCGACCAGGGAAAGAAAAATCAGTTCCACGACGATCATGATCGCCGCTTTGCGCTTCAGTCTCGCAGTCACGCTCGCTCCCCCTTCCTAATTCCATTTGTCGATGAGCCGTTCGATGGTGCCGTCGTCCAGCATGGCCTGCACAGCCTCGGCGACGGGCGCGCTGAAAGCGGAATCCTTCACCGTAGCCACGCCGTATTCCTGATGGGCGATGGAAACGTCAAGGAACGTCCGCTGATCGTTCATGTAAGTCTGGGCGATGCAGGCGTCCATGCAGGCGGCGTCGATCTCGCCGGTCTCCAGCAGGGTGTCAAGGTCCTCATAGCGTTCGACCTTGGTGACGTAGGCGCCCTCGTACTGGGTGAAGGTGTCGGTGTTTTCCACCACCACGTCGGTGATGATGCCCTCGTCGTAGAGCTTCTGCGCCAGCAGCGGGCCGGCGTTGGTGCCGTTGACGATGCCGATGTTCTTGTCCTTCAGGTCGCGGATGCTGTCAAAGAGGGTGGACTTTTCCACCATGATGATGGTCTCGTCCTCGTAATAGGGGGCGGAGAAGTCGAAATTTTCCTCGCGACTCTCGGCGATGGAGTATGTGGCGATGACGACGTCCACCTCGCCGTTCAGGAGCATATCCTTGCGGGTGTCGGGCGTGACGGTGATGTACTCCACGCCATCGCAGCCGATGCGCTGGGCAAGCTCGGCGGCCAGGTCGATCTCAAGGCCGTAGTACTTGCCGGTCGTCTCGTTGTAGAAACCAAAGTTGATGATGTCATCGCGCACGCCGACGCGCAGCGTCTCCGCGCCTGCAGCCGCACCCAGCAGCGCCAACATCAGCAGCGCACAGAGGGCAGCCTTGCCAAGTTTTTCCAGTATTCTTACGCTTTCGACTCCTTCCGCCACGAATTTGCCGTGGAATGGTATATGTTTAGACAAAATCGCGGCATTTCACTGTAACATACGGGGTGAGTAGCGGGCAAGCCATTTATAAGGAAAATATAGTTAAATCTCCATCCTGTCGCACAAAAAAGGCGGGGCCAAGCGGCTCCCGCCCAAAATGCCGACCTTCGTCAGCGCTCGATGTAGCACACGCCCAGACAGCCCGCGCCCAGATGCGCGCCCAGCACCGGGCCGAC
>DVGE01000132.1 GCA_018712885.1 Candidatus Pullichristensenella stercoripullorum
CGAGATTTCTACGAGTTGAAGTCCGGTGGTTTTTATCGCCGAATCATTTCATGTGAGCCAAGATGTGGATTCCTGCAAATATTCCCTATAAGAAGCGGCCTGAAACGAAATTTTGCAGGATAACAAAAGAGCCTATCCTTTCGGATAAGCTCATTTGCACCAACTAATGTCGGTATTCATGGCGGAGGAGGAGGGATTCGAACCCTCGAACGGCTTTTGACCGTTACGCGATTTCCAGTCGTGTATCGGTCAAACCGCGATGACGAACTGCGTGATCTGTGATACAGCCCGTCTCCTCTGGGTATCGTCGACATGGGTATAAATGTCGGCGGTAACTTTGAAGGTCGCATGCCCGAGAATCCCTTGCATGACCTTGATTGGCACACCCGACGCCGCCGCAAGCGACGCCATCGTATGCCGCATGCCATGCAACGGGATGTAATGCACATCCGCGCGTTTTATAGCGGCATGATGTCGTAACGAGATGCGCCGCGCGCTGATCGGCGCGCCGTTCGCATCCGCCAAGACGTACTTCGACGGTCTGACCTGCATCTGACGGCGACGATGTTCCTTCAGAACGTCCAGCAACTCGGCTGTCAGCGGTATATCGCGGATCCCCGCCTTCGACTTCGGAGGTCGCTCGTAGACTACACCGTCAACGAGTATCCTTTGTCGGCGCACGCGCAGAACCATCTGCGCTTGGTCGATGTCCCGCCATTGCAGGCCCAGCAGCTCGCCGCGCCGCAACCCGCAGGTCAGCGCCAGCAGCCAGGCAGGCAAAAACGGGTCATCGGCATTGGCTTCAACAAAGCGGGCGACTTCCTCCGCGTTCCACCACCCCGTAAACTCGGAGTGGTGAAACGGCCTATCATCACGCGATACTGGCGACATAGGCAGAACACCCTTCTCAACGGCATAGGCCATCGAAGCCGATAGAACCACGTACACCAGCTGCGCAGTCCGTTCGTATCCCTTCCCCAACACGGAAGAGATACACAAAGAGACATGCGTAGTCGCCAGTTCGTTCAAAGGCACGTCGCCGATCTGAGGCGCTATGTGCCTACGAAGTATGGTCTTGTACCCAGAGACCGTACTAGGAGCAAGTTTCTTGCGGTTTGCACGAATGTCTATCCATGATGCGATCCACTCGGAGGTCGTGACCGTGCGCATAGGTGTCACCTCCTGATAAGTATACCAACTGTCAGGAGGTCAATCAACAATGAACCACGAAATTTTTTCGACACTCGACCAACAGACTTGTGACACCACCAGCAGCCAGCACCCAGTTACCCAGCAAGTAACCCAGCAAGCAAGTAACCAGCAAGTCAGCACTCACTCAGTACTCAGTAAGTTAGTTACTGCGCGCGTGTGCGCGCGCGCGCGTACGCGCGAGGAAGACGGCCCTGAAGGTATCATAACCCCGGATGAACTTATGGCCATCCGCGACGCCTATGTAACCTATGTCGGCCAACCCATGACGGCCATGGTCGCCCACGAGGTGGAAGCCGCTCTCGCCGAAGGCATGCGTCCGTCGGTCGTCATCGAGGCGGCGCGCGTCACCGGCGACGCTCCAAGGCCCACGCCGTACTACATGCGCGCCGTCCTTCGCCGCTGGTTGCGCGACGGCATCCTCACCGATGACGCCCTGGCCGCTGACAAAGCCGCCTTTGAACAGCAACAGGCAGCAGCGCCCAGCAAAGCATGGTGGCAACAAACGAACCCGGCGCTCCGCTACGATCAGCGCCCCATACCAGACGATGAATCGCTCTTCACCGACCTGAGCGCCCTCTGATAGACGCCGATCGGCATCGAGGGAGACGGTTAAAAGCCCTAACAAGCCTAAACCGTCCCGCCCGTGGAGCAGAGAAGTCGGGCTTGCGCAAAAGCCAGTCTTTTGCTCACAGTTGGGAAAATAACTTTCCCAACTATGCGCAAAAGAAAGGGCTTTTGCTCAAAGATAGGCCGGGCGGCGGCTTTAGGCACGCCGCCCGGCCCATCTCTGCGGTCGCGCGCGCTGCCATTGGGCAGCGGAAGCGCGCGCTCCCTTGGCCCCGCGTCCAGCGTTCGCTCGCGTAGCGGCTCCCCGCCCGCGTTCCAGCGCCTCCGTGCCCGCCCTTCGGCTGTTTGCGCTCTATCATGCGGGGAATTGGCCGCGCCGTGCCATCGCCGGCAACGTCGCCGGCGTTCCCGCGCCCATGCGTCCGCTGGTCACCAAACGGCGAGAGGGAAGGGGAAGGCGTCGCGGCCTCGTGCCCCGCTCGACGGCCCGCGGCGTCCCGGCTGCGTCGCGCCCCGCCATGGGGCCGGCTCCAATGCCCCTTTGGGGCAAGCGCCGCCCCCAACGGCGGGGTCCGCCTGCGGCCGCGCCGCCGCCACTCCCGCCGTGGGCCTTGGTGCGCGCGCTCCCTCGCCGCCCGTCCCGCCCGTCACAGGTGCTCGCGCGCCTGCGGGCTTGCGACAACTGCCGTCCGCTGCGATTGCATGCAATCGCACCTACCGGCAGTTACTTGTCTGCTGCCCGCCCCTCTCCATCTGGCCGCCACCTGCTCCCTCCAGTTTAGCGCCCGTGCTCGCCTGTCAAGGGCTTCGCCGCGCCCTCGGGCGCGGTCGCCGCCTTCGCCGGCGACCCTTGACAGCCTGCGCGCGCCCGCTCCCCTCCGTCGCAGGAGGTGTCAGCCATGCGTAAATCGCCCATCTATCCCCGCCGTGTTCTCTGTCTCCCGCCGGACTATGCCGTCTGGCTCCAAGCCGCCGCCAACTATGCCAAGTGCTCCCCGGAGGATGTCGTCTGCCTCGCCCTGCGCGAATGGGTGCGCCTTCCGCATCGCGTGGATTTCGCCCGCGCCGTCTCCCGCTCCGCTCCCTTGCCCCGTAAGAGCCGCAAAAAGCCGCCCTGAGCCTTTCGGCGGCAAAAAACGACCCCTGCGCCGTCCTCGGGCGCTCAGAGCCGCCAGAGGCCCGCTAACGCGCTCTTATCGCTTTCCCAACGTGTTGTATCGCGTTCAAACGCCATTTAACGCATGCAAGGGGGCTGCGCTCCGTCTGGAGCACAGCCCCCACTATCCATTATCGGCGACGTCAGCGCGTCAAGGGCACGCCGCGCCTCCGGCGCGGTCGCCGCCTTCGCCGGCGACCCTTGACCCGCTCCATCTGACTACTCCTGATCTTTGCTGTAATTATTTCGTCATATTCGTAATAAAATTGTCACATATCGTGACGCTGCAACCTCACGGTAACGTGGTGGCGTAGAGCCGCACCGCTTGCAGCAGCGTTTCGGTCACAGTCTGACCGGCTTCCACGGCTGTGTGACGGATCATATCCCGTTCAGCCGCCGTCAGCCGCACATAAAGGCCCTCACATCGTTTTGCCCGTCCGTCCTCCACGTCAAAACGTCCGAACGTGTCCCGTTTTCGCCGCCAATACACCCGATTTTGTATCCGGCGCAACTCCTTTCCAAGCTCATCCATGTATATACTCCCTCGTAAATTTTCGGGCGAGGAACAAGTCCCCGCCCACACCAAAGGGGGTGCCCATCATGAAAAACCCGTCTGCTCCCGGCATGTCCAGTATATCTCTTCGCCCGCCCGCCTGTCAACGCCTCTTCGCCGTTCTGTCAGCGTTTTGCGGTTGATAACTCGGGGGATTTTGTGGATAGGCATTGACAAGGGTATTACCTTTGTGATATTTTAGGAAACAGGAGGTGATACCTTGCCAACGTACAGCATCATGACCACCATCAAGATAAGCCCCGAGCAAAACCGCAAGCTGGAAGCGCTGTCGAACGATCTGCACCTGACGAAAGGCGCAGTCATCCGCCTAGCCATTGAACGGCTGTTTTCCGAACAGGAAAGCCTCACGATGCCGAAACCATCGTGAGGCTGCTGTCAGGTGACGGTCAACAATGACCATCTGGCGGAGGAGGAGGGATTCGAACCCTCGAACGGCTTTTGACCGTTACGCGATTTCCAGTCGCGCGCCCTCGACCAAGCTAGGCGACTCCTCCATATGCGTTATACGGTTTTTTCCGCGTTCGCGCGCGGAACAGTAAGTATTATAGCACGCCCGCGGTACAAATGCAATACTGTTTACAAAAAATTGCCATGAATCCGTTTGCGTCATTCCTCTGGGAAAAGCACGCTTGGCGGCGAGGGGCGTTTCGCATGCGAACCACGCGCGCCCCCGTCGCCGGGAGAAACGGGGAACGCCCTGTCAGGCGCCGGCGCCTTCCTCCAGATAGACGCCGGCCATATAGGCGGCAGTCGCGCCGTCGCCGACGGCGGTGGAGACTTGGCGCAGCGGCTTTTTGCGGCAGTCGCCCGCCGCGAACACGCCGGGGATGGCGGTCTGCGTATCCTCGCCGGCGAGGATGTAGCCGCCCGCGTCGAGGGGCAGCTGGTCTTCTACCAGCTTGGTCTGCGGCTCGACGCCCACGGCGACGAATACGCCGTCCACCGCCAGGGTCTTCTCCCCCGAGAGGCGCAGAAGCAGGCCCTGCTCGGCGCGCTCGATGGCCGAGACGGTGGTGGTGAGCAGCATCTCCACATGGTCATTGGCGCGGAGCTTTTCCACCTGCGCGCCCATCGCCCGCAGGCGGTCGCGGCGGTGGATGAGGGTAACGTGGGCAAAGCGGGAGAGATAGAGCGCGTCCTCCACCGCCGTATCGCCGCCGCCGACGACGGCCACGCGCTTGCCGCGGTAGAAGGCGCCGTCGCAGGTGGCGCAATAGCTGACGCCGCGGCCGATGTTTTCCAGTTCCCCGGGAACGCCCAGTTTGCGCGGCGTGGCGCCGAGGGCGAGGATGAGCGCGCGGGCTTGCAGTTCGCCGCCGTCCAGCGTCAGGCGCTTGTTTTTAAGGTCGACCGCGCGCACCTCGGCGTACTCCGTCTCCATGCCGAAACGGGCCGCCTGATCGGCGAAGGCCATCATCAGTTCCGGGCCGCCCACGCCTTCGGGAAAGCCGGGGTAGTTTTCCAAACGGTCGGTGGTGGCCGCCTGCCCGCCCGGCAGACCGCGCTCGACGAGCACCGTCTTCCAACCGGCGCGCGCGGCGTACATGCCCGCCGTCAGCCCCGCGGGGCCGCCGCCGATGATCGCTACATCATACATATGCTTTCCCTCCCGGGGCATCCGCGCCCCGCACGTCGCTTGCCGCGCTCACACGCACAAGCGCGCTCAGACCTCCCTGCGCCCCTGGAAGGCGCGGGAGAGCGTCACTTCGTCCGTGTATTCCAGTTCGCCGCCCACCGGCACGCCGTGGGCGATGCGCGTCACCCTGATGCCCATGGGCTTGATGAGGCGCGAAATGTAGGCCGCCGTAGCCTCGCCCTCCACATCCGGGTTCGTGGCCAGCACGACCTCCTGGATCTCGCCCTCGGCAAGGCGCGAGAGCAGCTCCCGGATGCGGATATCGTCCGGCCCCACGCCATCCATGGGCGAGATGACCCCGTGGAGCACGTGGTAAAGGCCGTTGTAGTCGCGCATGCGCTCAAAGGCGTTGACATCGCGCGGGTCGCGCACGACGCAGACGATGTCCCGCCGCCGCGAGCTGTCCGCGCAGATGGGGCACTTCTCCCCGTCGGTATAGTTGCCGCACACGGGGCAGAGATGCACTTTTTTCTTGCCTTCGAAGATGGCCACCGCCAGTTCGCGCACGCGCTCCTCATCCATGCCGACGATGTGATAGGCCAGCCGCTGCGCAGTCTTGCGCCCGATGCCGGGGAGCTTGGAGAGCTGGTTGGTCAGTTTGGCGATGGCCTCGACCTCGGCCATGGTTTAGAACAGGCCGGGCATGCCCATGCCGCCGGTCAGTTTGCCCATCTCGCGCTCGACGGTGTCGGCAGCGGTGCGCAACGCTTCGTTGACGGCCGCCATCACCATGTCCTCGAGCATCTCCACGTCGTCGGGATCGACCGCCTCGGGCTTGATGGTGAGGGCAAGCAGTTCGCGCTTGCCGTTGACCTTGGCCGTGACCATGCCGCCGCCGGACGTCGCTTCAAATTCACGCGCGTCGAGTTCCTCCTGCATTTTCGTCATCTGCTGCTGGAGCTTCTGCGCCTGCCGGGCCAGCTGCTGCATGTTCGCGCCGCCCATCATACCGGGAAATCCGCCTCTAGCCATGGGAAATTCCTCCTAATAATTCGCTTCCGCTGGTCTATTATAGCAATTTCCCGCGCGGATTGCAAGAATTCACGCGCTTTTCGTTGACATTATCGGCGCGTTTTGCTATAATCGCCCTTGCAAACATGCATTGCCGAGAGGAAGAAGTTCGCGTCTGGGCTTCAGAGAGCGGATGGCAGGTGAAAATCCGCGCCGGAAACGCGAACGTGCCGCCTCGGGCGCGCAAGCGCCGGCACCGCGCAGGAAATGGCGCGGCGGCCTGCCCCCGTTACCGGGCGCGAGTGGGCCTTCCCAGCGAAGGCCAATCAGGGTGGTACCGCGAAATGCGCCTTTTCGTCCTTGAACGCGAAAGGCGCTTCATTTTTTGGGAATCTGGAGGAAGGTAAGCATGAACGTCAACATCAAAAGCGCCAACGACCTGCGCAGCCTGTTTCTGAAGTTCTTTCAGCAGAAGAACCACGCCGTCATCCCCAGCGCTTCGCTGATCCCGGAAAACGACCCCACGGTGCTGTTCACCACCGCCGGCATGCACCCGCTGGTCCCCTATCTGCTGGGCGCGAAGCACCCCATGGGCACGCGGCTGACGGA
>DVGE01000133.1 GCA_018712885.1 Candidatus Pullichristensenella stercoripullorum
TGTGCTATTATTTATTCTAAGCAAAATCCAAAAACACCACTAGGGGAGGAATGCCTTCATTAAATGTCCAAACATCTATGGGAACAGGGGGGTAAATATCCTTCTTTATGGACACTCTAAAAGGGTATATCCTTTTCCCGCGTTTGTATTGATTGTAACGTTCGGCAGGCGTGCTGTTTCTGGACGAACTGCCGGAGTACCGCCGCGACGTGCTGGAAGCGCTGCGTCAGCCTTTGGAGGACGGCTTTGTCACCGTGGCGCGGGTGAGCGCGCAGGCGACCTACCCGGCCCAGTTTACCTTGGTCTGCTCGATGAACCCCTGCCCCTGCGGCAACCTCGGCAGCCGCACGCAGCCCTGCCGCTGTTCGCCGGTGCAGATACGGCGCTATCTGAACCGCATCTCCGGGCCGCTGCTCGACCGCATCGACATGCACATCGAGGTGGAGTCCATCCCCGCCGAGCGCCTTTCCGGGCCCGCGAACGAGGAGCCCTCCGCCGCCATCCGCGCGCGCGTGGAGGCTGCCCGCGCCCGGCAGCGGGAGCGCTACGAGGCGTATCCGGGCGATGTGCGCATCAACGCGCATCTCAACGCCCGCACCCTCGACCGCGCCTGCCCGATGACGGACAAGGCGCGCGCGCTGCTGGAATTGTCCAGCGAAAAACTCAACTTCTCCAACCGCGCCTATACGCGCATCCTCAAAGTGGCGCGCACCATCGCCGACCTCGCGGAGGAGGACGTCATCGGCGAGGAACACGTTTCCGAAGCCGTGCAGTACCGCACGCTCGACCGCAAGTACTGGGGGTAGGCATGGAATACAGCACCATGGAGCAATACTGGATCTGGCTTTCCAGCGTGGACGGCATCGGCCCGAGCCGGTTTTACCGCCTGCTCAGCCAGTACGAAGACGCGCACGTCGTGTGGGACGATCCGGACGACGAGGGCCTGGCCTTTCTCGGCCCGAAAACGCTCAAAAGCCTGCGCGCGGCGCGCTCGCAGGAATACTATTTCCGCCTCTTTGCCGATATGGAACGCGCGGGCATGCGCGCCGTGACCCGCATCTCCGACGACTACCCGCAGGCGCTGAACACCATCCATGACCCGCCGCCGACGCTCTACGTGCGCGGCGACGCGCCGTTGGAGGGCGAGCGCATGTTCGCCATCGTCGGCTCGCGGCGGGCCACGCGCGACGGCAAGCGCGCCGCCCGCGAATTTGCCGCCACGCTCGCCCGCGAAGGGGTCTGCGTGGTCAGCGGGCTGGCGCGCGGCGTGGATACCTGCGCCCACGAGGGCGCGCTGGAAGGCGGCGGCGCGACCATCGCCGTGCTCGGCAGCGGCGCGGACGTCATCTATCCCCCGGAAAACGAGGAGCTGGCCGCGCGCATCCTCGAAAAGGGCGGCGCCATCGTATCCGAATACGCGCCGGGCACGCGGCCATCGCAGGGCACCTTTCCCGCCCGCAACCGCATCATCAGCGGCCTGTGCAGCGGCATGCTGCTGGTGGAGGGATCGCAGACCTCCGGGGCGATGATCACCGCCAATCTCGCCGCCGAGCAGGGGCGCGACGTGTTTGCCGTGCCCGGCTCGATCTACTCCCCGCTCAGCGCCGCGCCCAACCGCCTGATCTTCGACGGCGCGAACCCGGCGCTGTCGGCTTGGGACATCCTCGAATACTACCGCTGGGGCGCCCGCCCCGCCGAGGGAGCGCTACCGCGGGCCAGGATCGCGCTGGACGAGGAGGAGCGACCTTTGTACGATGCGCTGCTCGAACAGGAGCTTTCCTTTGACGAATTGTCAGCGTTAAGTAAATTTCCCGCGTCAAAACTCAATTCGCTCTTGACAAGCCTCGAACTTCGGGGCATAATCGTAAAAGCGCCGGGTGGCATCTATCGGGCGTATCAATAGTAGGTTTTTTCATGGAGGCTTGAATGACGACAAAACTGGTGATCGTGGAATCCCCGGCCAAGGCGAAAACCATCGCCAAATTCCTCGGCCGCGGCTATAAGGTGGAGGCTTCGCAGGGGCATGTGCGCGACCTTCCCAAATCGCAGATCGGCGTTTCCCCGGAGAACGACTTCGAGCCGAAGTACATCACCATCCGCGGGCGCGGCGACATCCTCAACCGCATCCGCAAGGAGGCGCGTTCGGCCGCGAAGGTCTACCTCGCCACCGACCCGGACCGCGAGGGAGAAGCCATTTCCTGGCATCTGGCCAATATACTGGGCATCGACGAACATTCGCCCTGCCGCATCGAGTTCAACGAAGTGACGATGAAGGCCGTCAAAGCTGCCGTCAAGAACCCGCGCGGCATCGATATCGACCGCGTCAACGCGCAGCAGGCGCGGCGCGTGCTCGACCGTCTGGTGGGCTACAAAATCAGCCCCATCCTCTGGGCGAAGGTGAAAAAGGGCCTCTCCGCGGGCCGCGTGCAGTCCGTGGCGGCGAAGATGATCTGCGACCGCGAAAACGAGATCGACACCTTTTTGCCCGAAGAGTACTACAACATCGCCGGCCGCTTCCGTGTAGGCGGCGCGGAACTGATCGCGCGCTTCTACGGCGAGAACGGCGAAAAAATGGACGTGCACACCCGCGAGGAGTGCGACGCGCTGCTTGCGCGCGCCCGCGAGGGGGCATACAATGTGCGTTCCATCAAAAAGAGCGAGCGCCGCAAGCTGCCCGCCGCGCCCTTTACCACCTCCAATTTGCAGCAGGAGGCTTCGCGCAAGCTCAACTTCAACACCGGCAAGACCATGCAGATCGCCCAGCAGCTCTACGAGGGCGTGGAATTGGCGGGCGAGGGCCTGCAGGGCCTTGTGACCTATATCCGCACGGACTCCACGCGCATCTCCGACGAGGCGCTCTTATCTGTGCGCGAAATGATCAAAAACACCTACGGCGAGCCTTTCCTGCCCGCCGAGCCCAACATCTACAAGAGCCGCAAGACCGCGCAGGACGCGCATGAGGCCATCCGCCCCACGGACATCTCCCGCCGTCCGGAGGACGTCAAGGCGTCGCTCACGCGCGACCAGTTCCGCCTCTACCGCCTCATCTACGACCGCTTCGTCTCCAGCCAGATGACCCCGGCGGTGTTCGACACCCTCTCGGCGGACATCGCCGGCGAGAACGGCCTTACCTTCCACCTCGCCGGGCAGAAGATGAAGTTCGCCGGTTTCACCATCGTCTACGAGGAAGTGCTCGACGACGCCGTGGAGGAAAAGGACATCTCCCTGCCCGACCTTGAGGAGGGCATGAACGCTTCCCTGCTGGACGTCACAGGCGAACAGCGCTTCACCCAGCCGCCGCCCCGCTACACGGAGGCTTCGCTGGTGCGCGCGCTGGAGGAAAAGGGCATCGGCCGCCCCTCCACCTACGCGCCGACCATTTCCACCATCATCACCCGCGGCTATGTGGCGCGCGAGAACAAGCGCCTCATCCCCACGGAATTGGGCAAGATCGTCAACGACCTGATGTGCAAAAACTTCCCCGACATCGTCAACATACAGTTCACCGCCGATATGGAGGAAAAGCTCGACGATGTGGAGAACGGCCAGGTGGACTGGCACGCCGTGGTGCGCGACTTCTACGGGCCGTTTGAGAAAGATCTGGAAAAGGCCGAGGCCAGCATCGAGAAGGTCGCCATCGAGGATCAGGTGTCCGATATCCCCTGTGAGAAGTGCGGGGCGATGATGGTCTACAAGATGAGCCGCTACGGAAAGTTCCTCGCCTGCCCCAACTTCCCCGCCTGCCGTCACACGCTGGCGCTGCCCAAGAGCATCGGCGTGGCCTGCCCGCAGTGCGGCGCGCAGCTTCTGGAACGCATCAGCCGCAAGGGGCGCAAGTTCTACGGGTGCGAGCGCTACCCGGAGTGCGACTTCGTCTCCTGGGACCGGCCGGTGAACGACAAGTGCCCCGTGTGCGGTTCGCGCATGGTCTACAAGCGCGGGCCGAGGAACACGCATTACCACGTCTGCGTCAACGAAAGCTGCCGCCATCGCGTGGAGGTCGAGGCTGAGAATGACGAATAGCGTCCTGATCGTCGGAGCGGGTCTGGCCGGCTGCGAGGCGGCCTGGCAGCTGGCGCGGCGCGGCGTCGCCGTGCGGCTCGTGGACATGAAGCCGAAGAAGTTCTCCCCCGCCCACCACATGGAGGGGTTTGCCGAGCTGGTGTGCTCCAACTCGCTGAAGGCGGAGCATTTGACCAACGCCTCGGGCCTTTTGAAGGCGGAGATGCGTCTGCTCGACTCGCTCATCCTGCGCGCGGCGGACGAAGCGCGCGTGCCCGCGGGCGGGGCGCTGGCCGTGGACCGGGAGAAGTTTTCCGCTTATATCACGAAGGCGCTGATGGAGCATCCCCTGGTGACGTTTGAGACGGCGCTGGCAGACGCCCTTCCCGAGGCGCCCTGCATCGTCGCCACCGGCCCGCTCACCGACCCGGCGCTGACAAAAGCGCTTTCGGCGCTGCCGGGCCTGCGCGAGCTGCACTTTTTCGACGCCGCCGCGCCCATCGTCGCCGCCGAATCCATCGACATGGACAAGGTATTCCGCGCCTCGCGCTATGAAAAGGGTTCGGATTACTTAAACTGCCCGATGACGGAGGAAGAGTACAACGCCTTTTACGACGCCCTCGTGGGCGCGGAACTGGCCGAGGTACACGATTTTGAGAAAAAGCTGGTGTTCGAGGGCTGTCTGGCGGTGTAGATCCTCGCCTCGCGCGGGCGGCAGACGCTGACCTTCGGCCCGCTCAAGCCCGTGGGCCTCGCCGACCCGCACACAGGCAAAATGCCCTACGCCGTGGTGCAGCTGCGGCAGGAGAACGAACAGGGCACGCTCTACGGCCTCGTCGGCTTTCAGACGCGGCTCAAGTGGGGCGAACAGAAGCGCGTGTTCTCGATGATCCCGGGGCTGGAGCATGCCGAGTTCGTCCGCTACGGGGTCATGCACCGCAACACGTTTTTGCGCTCGCCGGACATACTTTCCCGCAACTACGCGCTGGACGGCCAGCCGCTTTTCCGCTTTGCCGGGCAGTTGACCGGCGTGGAGGGATACATGGAATCCGCCGCCAGCGGCATGGT
>DVGE01000002.1 GCA_018712885.1 Candidatus Pullichristensenella stercoripullorum
GCGCATGATCCGCGTTTCCGATGAGACGCTGGACACATTCATCGCCCTGCGCCGCAAGGCGCTCAACCGCGAATACGGCTCGCGCCGCCTGGAGGACATGGCCAGCTTCGAGCAGGCCCTTTCCCGCGCGCTGCTGGCCATGGAAAGGGCGCTGCACGCGACCGGCGAAAAGGAGACGATGGACGGCCTGATCATCGCGCACGCCGGCGCGCCTACGCCCGACGCGGCGCTTGCCGAGGCCGCCGCCCACTTCTGGGGCTTTGCCAACGCCGGCGGCGACGTCGCCCGCGCCCTTTCCGAGGCCGTGCGCGCCCGGGACTATTTTACGGCGTTGGGACCCTCGGGCGCGTGCGCGCTGGCCGTCGCCTGCTTAAAAGCCGCGTGGCTTTTGCTGGCCCCGCCGGTGCTCAACTGCGCCGCGGCGGGCCGCGCCGCGCTTTCCGCCCTTCCGAACGCGCCCGCCGAAGCCCTGCGCGCCTGCGCCGCCGAGGCGGGGGAATGACCGACCGACCCGGGAGGTGCTTGCATGGATTTTTCCGCCTTGGTCGCCCGACAGCGCGCCTACTTTGAAAGCGGGGCCACGCGCGGCGCGGATTTTCGCCTCGCGGCGCTGAAGTCGCTGCGCGAAGCGCTGGTCAAAAACGAGGCGCTCATCTTTGACGCCCTCAAGGCCGACCTCAACAAAGCGCCCATGGAGAGCTACATGTGCGAAAACGGCCTCGTGCTGGAGGAAATACGCTTTCACTTAAAGCACCTGCGCCGCTGGATGAAGGAGCGCCGCGTGCCCACGCCGCTGGCGCAGTTCCACGCCCGCAGCTTCGTCTCCCCGGAGCCGTATGGCGTGGCGCTCATCCTCTCGCCGTGGAACTATCCCATCCAGCTCTGCTTATCGCCGCTGGTGGGGGCCATCTCCGCGGGCAACTGCGCCGTGGTCAAGCCCTCGGCCTACGCGCCCGCCACCTCCGCCGCCATCGCCAAAGTGCTGGGGGAGGCGTTCCCGCCGGAATACATCGCCGTGGTCGAGGGCGGCCGCGCCCAGAACAGCGCCCTGCTGGAACAGAAGTTCGATTACATCTTCTTCACCGGCTCCGTCGCCGTCGGCAAGGTGGTGATGGAGGCCGCCGCCCAACACCTCACCCCCGTGACGCTGGAGCTGGGCGGCAAAAGCCCGGTCATCGTCGATGCGACGGCGAACATCCAGCTCGCCGCCCGCCGCGTCGCCTTCGGCAAGGTACTGAACGCCGGTCAGACCTGTGTGGAGCCGGACTACCTCCTCATCCACAAGTCCGTCCAGCAGCCCTTTGTCGAGGCGTTCCGCGCCGCCCTCAAGGAGTTTTTCCCCACCGGCGACTATGCGAACATGCCCACCATCATCTCCGAAAAGCACTATCGCCGCCTTCTCGGCCTG
This sequence comes from Candidatus Pullichristensenella stercoripullorum, assembly GCA_018712885.1. GTDB lineage: Bacteria > Bacillota > Clostridia > Christensenellales > Aristaeellaceae > Pullichristensenella > Pullichristensenella stercoripullorum. The sequence continues at coordinate 1,409 of DVGE01000002.1, forward strand.
CTGGAAAACCAGACCATCGCCCTCGGCGGCGGCCACGACGACGCGCGCCGCTTCATCGAGCCGACGCTGCTTGCCGACGTCTCCCCGGATTCTCCCATCATGCAGGAGGAAATTTTCGGCCCCATACTGCCGATGCTGCCGTATGAATCTTTGGATGAGGTCATTTCCTTCGTGCGCGCCCGCCCCCGCCCGCTGGCCTTCTACATCTTCACGGCCAGCAAGGAAACGGAGCGAAAACTGCTGGACAGTTGCTCCTTCGGCGGCGGTTGCATCAACGATACCATCATCCACCTCGCCACCTCGCACATGCCCTTCGGCGGCGTGGGCGATTCCGGCATGGGCAGCTACCACGGCAAAAAGAGCTTCGATACCTTCACCCACGAGCGCAGCATCGTGAAAAAGTCCACTTGGCTGGACCTGCCCATGCGCTACCACCCCTACGGCGAGGGCAAGTTGAAGCTCATCCGCAAGTTCATGAAGTAGGTTCCAACTCCTTCTCCCGCGCCGCGCCCTGTGCGCGGCAATTTTTTTCGCGTTTCCTGCATTTGGGGCTTGACAGAACTGTATCTACTGTATATACTGTATATGAACAGAAGTTACGGAGGCATGCCATGGAACTGTTCATCGACAACAAGAGCGGAGCGCCCATCTACGAGCAGATTTGCGAGCAGGTGCGCGCGCAGATCGTCTCCGGCGCCCTGAAGGAGGACGAGCCCTTGCCGTCCATCCGCGCGCTGGCCAAGGATTTGCGCATCAGCGTCATCACCACCAAGCGCGCCTACGACGAGCTTTTGCAGGCCGGCTATGTCTACGCCGTGGCCGGCAAGGGCTACTTCGTGGCCCCGCGCAACATGGAACTGCTGCGCGAAGAGAACCTGCGCCGCATCGAGGCGCATTTGACCGAGGTCGCCAAGCTGGCGGCCAGCTGTGACTTGACGCGGGAGGACGTTATCAACATCTACGACGTCCTCTCCGGGGAGGAAACCGTATGAACGCTGTGGAACTCACAGACCTTACCAAACACTATAGGGATTTCACCCTCGACCGCGTATCCCTGACCCTGCCCGAGGGCTGCGTGATGGGGCTGGTGGGGGAGAACGGCGCGGGCAAGACCACCGTGATCAAGCTCCTTCTGGGCATGCTCAGGAAGGACGGCGGCACAGTGCGCGTGCTTGGCCGCGATATGGATACAGACGGCCGCGCTGTGAAGGAAGAACTGGGCGTGGTGCTGGACGAGGCCGGCTTTCCCGAGTGCGTCACCGCGCGGCAGGCGGGCAGGATCATGGCCGCCGCCTATC
>DVGE01000134.1 GCA_018712885.1 Candidatus Pullichristensenella stercoripullorum
GTGAAAAAACGCTCCGCGCCCGCAGGCGCCGCGATCCGCTCTCCATCTTTCTGCGCGTTATCGTCTGGCTGGCGGCCCTTATCACCGTGGGGGTGTTTGTGGCGCTGGTCGGCTATATACTGATAAAAGGCGTGCCCAACCTCTCGCTGGATCTCTTCCAGCTCAAGTACACCTCGGACAACTGCTCGATGCTGCCGGCCATTTTCAACACCATCTTCATGACGCTCCTGTCGCTGGTGGTGGCGGTGCCGCTGGGCATCTTCTCGGCCATTTATTTGACCGAGTACGCAAGGCGCGGCAACAAGCTGGTCAAGGTGGTGCGCCTGACCACGGAGACGTTGCAGGGCATCCCCTCCATCGTCTACGGCCTGTTTGGATACCTGTTCTTCCTGGTGCAGCTTCAGTGGGGCTACTCGCTGCTGGCGGGCGCGATGACGCTGGCGATCATGATTTTGCCGCTGATCATGCGCACCACAGAGGAGGCCGTACTCTCCGTGCCGGACGGCTACCGCGAGGGCAGCTTCGCCCTGGGCGCGGGCCGGCTGCGCACCATTTTCCGCATCGTGCTGCCCACGGCCATCCCCGGCATCCTGGCGGGCGTCATCCTCGCCATCGGCCGCATCGTTGGCGAGACGGCGGCGCTGATCTACACCGCCGGCACCTACGCCCAGACCGCGGACAGCCTGTTTTCCCCGGTGCGCACGCTGTCGGTACACATGTATGTGCTCTCCAGCGAGGGGTTGCACATCGATCAGGCTTACGCCACGGCGGCGGTGCTGCTGATCGTGGTGGTCGGCATCAACGCCCTGTCTGCGGCCGTGGCCAAGAGCATTGTAAAGAGGAGAGGCTGACATGCTGAAATTTGATATAAAAAACCTCAATTTGCACTACGGTTCCTTCCACGCCCTCAAGGACGTCTCCCTCGGCGTGGAGCCCAACGCCATCACCGCCCTTATCGGGCCTTCGGGCTGCGGCAAAAGTACGCTGCTCAAAACGCTCAACCGCATGAATGATCTCATTGAGGGCATCAAAATAGAAGGATCTATCAAGCTCGACGGCGAAGAAATATATGGGGGCATGGACGTCAACCTCCTGCGCAAGCGCGTGGGCATGGTGTTCCAGAAGCCCAACCCCTTCCCGATGAGCGTGTACGACAACATCGCCTTCGGCCCGCGCACGCACGGCATCCACGCCCGCGCGCGCCTGAACGACATTGTGGAAAAGTCCCTGCGCGGCGCGGCCATCTGGGACGAGGTCAAGGATCGCCTGAAAAAGAGCGCCCTCGGCCTCTCCGGCGGCCAGCAGCAGCGCTTGTGCATCGCCCGCGCGCTGGCGGTGGAGCCGGAAGTGCTTTTGATGGACGAGCCGACGTCCGCCCTTGACCCCATCTCCACCTCGAAGATCGAGGAACTGGCGCTGGAACTCAAGGACAAGTACACCATCGTCATCGTCACCCACAACATGCAGCAGGCGGTGCGCATCTCCGACCGCACGGCGTTCTTCCTCCTGGGCGAAGCCGTGGAGGTCGGCGACACGCAGACGGTCTTCTCCACGCCGCGCGACAAGCGCACCGAGGATTACATCACAGGGAGGTTCGGATAAATGCGCACCCGCTTTGAAGAACAGCTCACCCGCCTCAACGCGGAACTGATCGACATGGGCACGCTCATCGAGCATGCCATCGTCGAAAGCACGCAGGCGCTCGGCGCGCGCGACGTGGTGCGCGCCCGCACCGTCATGGCCCTCGACCGCGACATCGACCAGAAGGAGCGCGAGATCGAGAGCCAGTGCCTGAAGCTGCTTTTGCAGCAGCAGCCCGTGGCGCGCGACCTGCGCCTCATCTCCGCGGCGCTGAAAATGATCACGGACATGGAGCGCATCGGCGATCAGGCCGCGGACGTGGCCGAGATCGTCACCATGCTCTCCGGCGGTCACGAGGGCGAACTGCCGCAGATCCAGGATATGGGCACGGAGACGGTGAAGATGGTGCGCGGCGCCATCGACGCTTTCGTGCGCCGCGACCTTACGCTGGCCGAGTGGGTCATCGACATGGACGACAAGGTGGACGGCCTTTTCGTCGCCGCCAAGGACGCGCTCATCGAGCTTCTGCGCCGCGACGCCGGCGCGGGCGAACTGGCGCTGGACCTTCTGATGATCTGCAAGTATCTGGAGCGCATCGGCGACCACGCGGTGAACATCGCCGAATGGGTGGTGTTCGCCATCACCGGCGTCCACAAGGACAACTGACGCTTCCCGCGCGGCGGGGCTTTCCGCCGGAGGAGGACGAATGATCTACTATGTAGAGGACAACGAGGGCATCCGCAACCTCGTCACCTATACGCTCAACATGACCGGCTTTGAGGCGCAGGGCTTTCCGGAGGGCGAGTCGTTTTTCAAGGCCATGGAGACGCAGCGCCCGGAACTGATCCTGCTGGATGTGATGCTGCCGGGCGAGGACGGCGTGACCATTCTTGGCCGTCTCAGGCACGACCCGCGCTTCAGCGCCATCCCCGTCATCATGATCACCGCCAAGGGCGAAGAGGCCGACAAGGTCGAGGGGCTGGAGTGCGGCGCGGACGACTATGTGACCAAGCCCTTTGGCATGATGGAACTGATCGCCCGCGTCAAGGCGGTCATCCGCCGCTGCGCCGGGCGCGGCGAGGGCGTGCTCACGCTGGGCGGCATCCGCCTCGACCGCGAGAAGCACACCGTGGAGGCGGACGGGAAAGAGGTCGTGCTCACCTTCCGCGAGTTCGAGCTTCTGCGCTACCTGATGGAGCATCCGGAAAAGGCCTTCGACCGCGACCGGCTGCTGGACGAGGTCTGGGGCGCGGAGTACGAGGGCGGGCCGCGCACGGTGGACATGCACGTGCAGACCATCCGCAAAAAGCTCGGCCGGTGCGCTTCGCAGATCGAGACCATCTACGGCCTCGGCTACAAGATCGGAGAGGGGAACAATCATGCGCAGTAAGATCTGGCGCTCCATGGCGCTGACCGCCGTATTGGCGGTGCTGCTCTTTGCCATACTGTCCATGGCGGCGCTGTACACTTTCTTTACCTCGCAAACAGAGCGAGAGCTCGACCACGAGGTCAACATGGTCGCCGCGGCCATGGAGGGCGGCGCGGACCTTTCCGCGCTCTCCGCCACCCACCCGGACGGCCGCATGACCCACATCGCC
>DVGE01000135.1 GCA_018712885.1 Candidatus Pullichristensenella stercoripullorum
AGCGGCGGCGACGCGGACAACACCTGGGTGGCGCGCGACGAACTGGAACTGGAAAAGCTGCTTTTGTTCCGCCACTCCGTGCCGGAGACGATCGACATCCACGTGGAGAAGAACAAGAAAAACGAGCCGGAGATCACCATCCTTTCCACGGACATGGCCGTGGACGATGCGCACTTCGACGCGCTGTTCCACCTCTACAAGCGCGACCTGGCAGCAAGCGGACTGCCCTGCCTCATCTTCGGCCACATCGGCGAAAACCACGTGCACCCGAACGTGCTGGCGCGCAATTTGGACGAGTACCGCCGCGGACACGCGCTGTTTGAAAAGTGGGCGCGGGACGTAAGCGACATGGGCGGCACCATCACCGCCGAACACGGCGCGGGCAAGATCAAGCGCAAGTTGGCGCTGATCATGTACGGCGAAGAGAAGATGCGCAAACTCTGGGCGCTGAAGCGGCAACTCGACCCGGAGAACATCCTCGGGCCGGGCAATGTGCTCACGGAGGTGGAACGATGAAGATCGTGGTGTGCGTAAAACAGGTGCCCGCCACGGGCGAGCAGCGGCTCGACCCCGTGACCGGAACGGTCATCCGCGAGGGCGTGGCCTCCATTTTGAACCCCTTCGACGCCTATGCGCTGGAGGAGGCCGTGCGCTTAAAAGAGCGGCTGGGTGGGGAGATCACCGCGCTGAGCATGGGCGTTCCCTCGGCGCAGGAGACGCTGAGGCGCGCGCTGGCCGTGGGCGCGGACCGGGCCGTATTGCTATCCGGGCGCGCCTTTGCCGGGGCGGACACGCTGGCCACGGCGCGGGCGCTGGCCCTTGCCATCCGCAAACTCGGCGGGGCCGACCTGGTGCTCTGCGGCCGCATGGCCACGGACGGCGACACCGCGCAGGTGGGGCCGATGCTGGCGGAATTGCTGGGCATCCCGCACGCGGCAGACGTCTCCCGCATCGAGCGCGTCGAAGACGGGCGCGTGACGCTGGAGCGCATGAGCGACGACGGCTACCGCGCGGAGCGGCTGCCGCTGCCCTCGCTCCTCACCGTGGTCAAGGAGATCAACGTGCCCCGGCTTCCCTCGGTGACGGGCGTTTTGCGCGCCGCGCGCGCCGAAGTGATGGTGTGGGACGCGGTGGACGTGGGCGCTTCCCCGGAGGATATCGGCCAGCGCGGCTCGCGCACGCGCGTGGTGCGCACGGCGCGTCCGGCGAAAAAGGCGGGCTGCCGCATGCTGGACGGCTTCGCGGCGCTGATGGAGGCGCTAAAGGCGGAGGAAAAGCGATGATGGAGAAAAACGGCATCTGGGTATTTTGCGAAAACGGGCCGCAGGGCGTGCGCGAAGTGAGTTATGAACTGTTGGGCGCGGCGGCGCGGCTGGCGAAGGACGCGGGGACGCGCGTGGTCGCCGTGACGCTGGGCGCGGGCGCGCCGGCGGAGGAGATGTGCGCGCGCGGCGCGGACGAAGTGCTGCTCGTGGAGGACGCGGCGCTGGACGCGCCGGAAGAGATGCGCTATACGGAGGAGATCTGCGCGCTGGCGCGGGAGTTTTCGCCGGACATCTTCCTGCTGGGCGGCACGATGTTTGGCCGCAGCCTCGCCCCGCGCGTGGCGGCGCGGCTCTCCACGGGGCTGACCGCCGACTGCACGCAGCTGGAGATCGACAAAGAGACGGGGCTGCTTTTGCAGACGCGCCCGGCGTTCGGCGGCAACCTCTTTGCCACCATCCTCTGCCCGGAGGCGCGGCCGCAGATGGCCACGGTGCGGCCAAAGGTGTTTCCCCTGCCGGCGGCGGACCGGGCGCGGCCTGTGCTCGTGGAGCGCAGAAAAGCCGTATCGAAGCCCTCGGTGGTGGAACTGCTTTCACTGCGCGGCGGCGAGGCGGGCGTGAACCTTGCCGACTACGACGTGCTGGTGTGCGTGGGGCAGGGCATCGGCGGCACGGAGAACATCGCCCGCGCCGAGAAGCTGGCGGAAAAACTCGGCGGTACGCTGGCGGCCTCGCGGCCGATGGTGGACGCGGGCATCCTCCCCTACGCGCGGCAGGTGGGGCAGACGGGCAAGTCCGTGGCGCCGAAGCTGTATCTGGCGCTGGGCGTGTCCGGGGCCATCCAGCACCTGGCCGGGGTCAACGCCGAAGTGCTGGCTGCGGTCAACACCGACCCCGAAGCGCCCATCTTCGAACACGCCGACTACGGCATCGTGCAGGACTGCGGCGCGTTTCTGGAAGAGGCGCTGGCGGCGCTGCAATGAGGCGTCCAAGCGCATATATTGGTAAAAAACCGCTCCCAAGGAATTGGGGGCGGTTCTGCGTTGGGCGCGACGGAACTTCCGCCGCGCCGCAGGCAGGGTCAGAATTCGTATTTGAGCACCGGGTTGCGCGCCGCCTTTACCTCGTCCGGCCGCCCGATGGGGGTGGTCACGGGGCAGGCGTGCAGGGTCTCGGGGTCGGTATGCGCCTCTTGGAGGATGTCCAGCATCGCTTTGGCGCACTCGTCCAGCGTCTCGCGCGATTCCGTCTCCGTGGGTTCGAGCATCAGCGCCTCGTGGACGATGAGGGGGAAGTACATCGTCGGCGGATGGATGCCGCGGTCGATCATCGCCTTGGCCACGTCCAGCGCGCTCACGCCCGTCTCGTGCTTGAGCTTTTCCAGCGTCAGAACGAACTCGTGCATGCAAATGCCCGGCACGGCGGCCTCGTAGCCGCCCTCCACCAGCGCGTGCATCAGGTAATTGGCGTTGAGCACCGCGCCCGTGGCGGCCTCAGGGACGCCCTCCGCGCCCAGCGAGAGCATATAGCACAGCGCCTTGACCACCACGCCGAAGTTGCCGTAGAACTCCTTGACGCGGCCCACGGACTTTTTCGGTCGCTCGAAGCGGTAGTTCCCCGCTTCGCCCACGACCTGCCCGTCGGGCAGAAAATCGCGCAAAAGCGCCTTCACGCCCACCGCGCCGCTACCGGGACCGCCGCCGCCGTGGGGCGTGGCGAAGGTCTTGTGCAGGTTGAGATGCACCACGTCAAAGCCCATGTCGCCGGGGCGGGCGATGCCCATGACGGCGTTGAGGTTGGCGCCATCGTAGTAGCAGAGGCCGCCGGCTTCGTGGACGACCTTGGTGATCTCCAGTATGTTCTCGTCAAAGATGCCCAGCGTGTTGGGGTTGGTGAGCATCAGCCCCGCCGTGTCCGCGCCGGCGAGCGCGCGCAGCGCCTCCACATCCACGCGGCCGTTGGCCGTCGAGGGCACGGACACCACCTCAAACCCCGCCATCGTCGCCGAAGCCGGGTTGGTGCCGTGAGCGGCGTCGGGCACGAGTATCTTTGTGCGGGCAAGGTCGCCGCGGTCGTGGTGATAGGCCTTGATGAGCAACAGCCCGAGGAACTCGCCGTGCGCGCCGGCGGCGGGCTGGAAGGTCACCGCGTCCATGCCGGTGATCTCTTTTAGCGACGCCTCCGCGCGGGCGTACACTTCCAGGCAGCCCTGCGCGTCCTTCACATCCTGCAACGGATGCACGCCGGTAAAGCCGTCGAGCGCCGCCATTTGTTCGTCGATCTTGGGATCGTACTTCATCGTGCAGGAGCCGAGCGGGTAAAAGCCGTCGCACACGCCGTGGGCGCGCTTTTCCAGCGCCCGGTAGTGGCGGCAGAGGTCGCCCTCGGCCATCTGCGGCAGCCGCAGCACCTGTTCGCGCCCAAGCCCCGCCTCCAAGGGGCAGTCCGGCACGTCCAGCGGCGGCAGTATGTCCATGCCGCGCCCGGGAACGCTCTTTTCAAACAACAGCTTCATGCCAGCACCTCCCCGATGGCCGCGATCAGTTCGTCGATGTCGACCCTGCTGTTCATCTCCGTGGCGCACCACAGTATGCCCCCGTCCACCGGCAGCCCGGCGAGGATGCC
>DVGE01000136.1 GCA_018712885.1 Candidatus Pullichristensenella stercoripullorum
GTGGGCACGCGCTTCCTTTGCGCCACCGAATGCCAGGTGCACCCCAACTACAAAAAGAAGATACTTGCCGCGCGCGATATTGACACCGTCGTTACCGGCAAGCGGCTCGGCCATCCCGTGCGCTGCCTGAAAAACCCCTTTGCACGAGCCTTTGGGCAGATGGAATACGATTCCTCCATCACCAACGAGGAAATCGAAAAGTTCGGCGCTGGCTCGCTGCGCAAGGCGGCGGTCGAGGGCGATGTGGAAAACGGCAGCTTCATGGCCGGCCAGATCGCCGCGCTGGTGAAGGAAGAACAGCCCGCCGCCCAGATCATCCGCGAGATGTTCACGCAGGCGGAATCCCTGCTTTCGGAGGCAGCGAAATGGGTAAAGTAGCGTTTGTATTCGCGGGCCAGGGCGCGCAGTTCCCCGGCATGGGCAGGGAGCTTTACGAAAGCTCTCCCGCCGCCCGCGCCGTGTTCGACCGCGCCGAGGCCATTCGCCCCGGCACGCTTAAAACGTGTTTTTCCGGCCCCGCCGAGGCGTTGGCGCAGACGGTGAACACGCAGCCCTGCCTGTTTGCCATGGACTATGCCTGCGCCGAAGCCGCGCGCGAGGCGGGCGTTTCGCCGGACTGCCTGGCGGGCTTCTCCCTGGGCGAAGTGGCGGCCATGGCCTTTGCCGGCGTGATGGATTTCGAGGCGGCATTCCGCTTCGTCATCAAGCGCGCCGAGGAAATGCAGGCCTGCGCCCAGAAGCATCCCGGGGCGATGGGCGCGGTTTTGCGCCTTGCGCCCAAGCAGGTGGAGGATATCTGCCTCGAGTTCCCGGCCAACGCCTTCCCGGTCAACTACAACTGCCCCGGCCAGACGGTGGTCGCCTGCGCCGTGGATGTGTACGACGCCCTTGCCGCGCGCGTGAGCGAGGCGCGGGGGCGCATGGTGCGCCTGAACGTCAGCGGCGCGTTCCACACGCCGTGGATGGGCGAGGCCACCAAAGCGCTGGCGGACTACCTGGCGGACAAGGCGCTTAATGCGCCGAACCTGCCCCTCTATGCCAACGCCACCGCCCAGCCGTATGAAAACGACGCCGCCGATTTGCTCAGCCGACAGGTGTCCATGCCGGTGCGCTGGCAGGAGAGCGTGGAGCGCATGGCCGCGGCGGGCGTGGATACGTTTGTCGAGGTCGGCGCGGGCAAGACCCTTTCCGGCCTGATTCGCAAGACCGTTTCCGGGGCGCGCATTTTCAATGTGGAGCGCCCGGAAGATTTGGAAAAACTCACGGAGGTGCGCGCATGAAAGGCAAAATCGCGCTCGTCACCGGCGGCAGCCGCGGCATCGGCCGCGCCATTGCCGTAAAACTGGCGCAGGAGGGCTGCGACGTGGCCATCCTCTACGCCGGACGCAAGGAAGCGGCGGACGAGACGGTCGCGCTGCTTGAACAGGCCGGCAGCCGCGCCCTCGCCATCCAGTGCAACGTCGCCGACGGCGCGGCCGCCGAAGCGGCGGTCAGGGAAGTGGAGGCCCAGCTTGGCCCCATCGCGGTGCTTGTCAACAACGCCGGCATCGTGCGCGACGGTCTGGCCATGCGCATGTCCAGCGAGGACTTCCGCGCCGTGCTGGACGTCAACTTAACCGGCGCCTTCCACATGATCCGCGCCTGTCTTCCGCTCTTCATCCGCCGCCGCGCGGGGAGCATTGTCAACATCACCTCCGTTTCGGGGATGATGGGCAACCCCGGGCAGGCGAACTACGCCTCCAGCAAGGCGGGGCTCATCGGCCTGACCAAGACCATCGCCCGCGAGGTCGCCTCGCGCGGCATCACCGTCAACGCCGTGGCTCCGGGCTTTATTGAGACCGACATGACCGCCGGCATGAACGAGGCCGCCCTGCAAAAGGGCCTTGCCGCCGTGCCCATGGGCCGCATCGGTAAGCCGGAGGACGTGGCGAACGCCGTCTCCTTCCTCGCAAGCGACGCCGCCAGCTACATCACCGGCTGCGTCCTCAAGGTGGACGGCGGCATGTACATCTGAGCGCTCTGCCCCGGCAAAGCGCCCCTCAGGAGGAAAACAATGAACAGAGTGGCCATCACCGGCCTGGGCGTCATCTCGCCCGTCGGTCAGGATATAGAGACGGTCTTCGCCAACCTGCGCGACGGCGTGTGCGGCGTGGGCAGGATCACCCGCTTCGACCCCTCGGAGACGAAGATCTCCGTGGCCGCCGAGGTCAAGGATTTCGACCCCGAGGCCTTTGGCATCTCCCGCGGCGACACGCGGCGCATGGACCTGTTCACGCAGTACGCCATGGCCGCCGCGCAGCAGGCCGTGGACGACAGCGGCATCGTCGGCGCCGTCGCCCCGGAGCGCCTCGGCGTCTACGTGGGCAGCGGCATCGGCGGCATGAACACCTTCATGGCCGAGTGCAAAAAGCTCTTCGATCGCGGCCCCAGCCGCATCTCGCCCTTGTTCATCCCCATGATGATCGGCAACATCGCCGCGGGCAACATCGCCATCCGCTATGGCTGCAAGGGGCCGAGCCTGCCCGTGGTCACGGCCTGCGCCACCTCCACCAACACCATCGGCGAGGCCTTCCACGCCATCCGCTACGGCTATGCCGACGCCATCCTCGCCGGCGGCAGCGAAGCGACCGTCAACCCGCTGGCCATCGGCGGCTTTGCCAACTGCAAGGCGCTGACCGAGGCTACCGACCCCGAGGCCGCATCCCTGCCCTTTGACAGGCGGCGCGCCGGCTTCGTGCTTGGCGAGGGCGCGGCCGTTGTCGTGCTGGAAAGCTACGACCACGCCGTCGCGCGCGGCGCGCATATTTACGCGGAGATGTGCGGCTACGGCAACACCTGCGACGCCCACCACATCACCGCGCCCGACCCCGAGGCCGAGGGCGGCGCGCGCGCCATCCGCCTGGCGTATGAAGAGGCCGGCAGCCCCGAAGGGCTTCTCTACATCAACGCCCACGGCACCGGCACGCCCCTCAACGATTCTTCCGAAACGCTGGCCATCAAAAAGGCGCTGGGCGAGGAAAAGGCCCGCGCCGCCATGGTCAGCTCCACCAAGTCGATGACCGGCCACATGCTGGGCGCGGCGGGCGCGTTCGAGTGCGTCGCCTGCGCGCTGGCGCTTGCGCGCGGCACCATTTTCCCCACCATCCATCTGGAGGAGCCCGACCCCGCCTGCGATCTGGACTACGTGCCCGGTCAGGCGCGCGCGGCGCAGGCCGAGACGGCCATCTCTGTCTCTCTGGGATTCGGCGGTCACAACGCGGCGATCGCCCTGCGGAGGTGCGTATGAACATAAAGCAGATCCGGGAACTTGCGCAGATCGTCTCGGAAAACGGTCTCAGCGCCATCGAGGTCGCCGAGGGCGAGAACCGCGTGCGCATCGAGCGCGCCGTGGCCGCGCCTGCGGCCGTGCCGGCCGTCGTCTCCATGCCCGCGCCTATGGCCGCGCCCACAGCTCCCGCGCCCGCGCCGGCGGCGGAGGAGACCAACGTGGACTTCAACCGCACGCGCGAGATCAAAAGCCCCATGGTCGGCGTCTTCTACGCCGCGCCCTCGCCGGACGCCAAGCCCTTCGTGGAAGTCGGCTCCAAGGTGAAAAAGGGCGACATCGTCTGCATCGTCGAGGCCATGAAGCTGATGAACGAGATCACCGCCGAGTTCGACGGCGAAGTGGTGGACATTTGCGTCCACAACGGCGACGTGGTCGAATACGGCCAGACGCTCTTCAAGCTCTGCTGAGGGAGGCAAGCGCCATGAACAGAGACAAGATCATGCAGATCCTGCCCCATCGCGGCAGCATGCTGCTTCTGGACGAGGCATGGCTGGGCGAGGACGGCGCGGCTCACGGCAAGTACACAGCCCGTGGCGACGAGTGGTTTTTCGACGGCCACTTTCCCGGAGACCCGGTGATGCCCGGCGTGGTGCAGTGCGAGATCATCGCCCAGGCCAGCTGCGTTCTCTTTGCCGAAAAGATGCGGGGCAAGACCGCCTACTACGCGGGCATCGACAAGGTGCGCTTCCGCCGCATGGTGCGCCCCGGCGACACTTTGGAGATCACCTCCACGCTCCTTCGCAGCAAGCTCAACGTCTACGTCGTCAAGGGCGAGGCGCGCGTGGATGGCCAGGTGTGCGCCTCGGGCGAGTTCTCCTTCATCATCCCGTAAGAGCGCCATTCGACCCGCCGGAGTCCCCCGGCGACAGGAGGCTTAAACTTGTTTCCCAAACTGTTGATCGCCAACCGCGGCGAGATCGCCGTGCGCGTCATCCGCGCCTGCAAGGAGATGGGCATCTCCACCGTGGCGGTGTTTTCCGAGGCCGACCGCGACGCTCTGCACGTGTCGCTGGCGGATGAGAGCGTCTGCATCGGCCCGGCCAGCGCCGCGCGCAGTTATCTGAACATGCCCGCCATCCTCTCCGCGGCCGCGCTCACCGGCGCGCAGGCCATCCACCCCGGCTACGGCCTGCTTTCGGAAAACGCGCGCTTTGCCGAGCTCTGCGCGCAGTGCCACATCAAGTTCATCGGCCCCTCGGCGGAGGTCATCCGCCGCATGGGCGACAAGGACGAGGCCCGGCGCACCATGCGCGCGGCGGGCGTGCCCGTCGTGCCCGGCTGCGACCTGGTGGAAAATGTCGAACAGCTGCGCGCCGAGGCGGAAAAAATCGGCTACCCGCTTTTGATCAAGGCCCGTTCCGGCGGCGGCGGCCGCGGCATCCGCCGCGTGGACGGCCCCGAGGAGCTGGAACACGCCTTCCTCTCCGCCACCGCCGAGGCCGAGAGCGCCTTTGGCGACGGCGCGGTGTACATGGAAAAGCTGCTGGAAAACGTCAAGCACGTCGAGGTGCAGGTGCTCTGCGACGCGCACGGCAACGTCGTCACCCTCGGCGAGCGCGAATGTTCCATGCAGCGCAAGCACCAGAAGCTCATCGAGGAAAGCCCCTCCCCGGCCGTGGACGAGGCCCTGCGCATCAAGATGCTCGCCGCCGCCACCCGCGCCGCCAAAGCCGTGAACTACGAGGGCGTGGGCACGGTGGAGTTCCTGTTGACCAGGGACAGGCAGTTCTACTTCATGGAGATGAACACCCGCCTGCAGGTGGAACACCCCGTCACGGAGCTGGTCACCGGCATAGACCTTGTCAAGTGGCAGATCCGCGTGGCGGCCGGCATGGAGCTTCCCTTCCGGCAGGACGATATACAGCTTTCCGGCCACGCCATCGAGTGCCGCATCAACGCCGAGAACCCGGCGGAGAACTTCCGCCCCTGCGCCGGCAAGGTCACGCTTCTGCACGTGCCGGGCGGCCCGTGGGTGCGCTTTGATACGGCGCTGTATCAGGATTATACCATCCCTCCGTTCTACGATTCGATGATCGCCAAACTCATCGTCCACGCGCCCACGCGCGCCGAGGCCATCCGCAAGATGCAGGCGGCGCTGTGCGAAA
>DVGE01000137.1 GCA_018712885.1 Candidatus Pullichristensenella stercoripullorum
CGGGCGAAGCGTGATGACTCAAGGACTTGAGAGCGCGTTCTTCCCCTGCTTTAACAGAGCGCGCAGGAGCATCCACGCATCCGCTGCATCGTTTCCATCCCTCTCCCACTCGGACGAAGCAGGCGGGGTGAAGTGGGAAGGCGCAAGGTCAAGCTTGCATGCACTTCCCTGCACAGATGGTGTGGGCGGAACTTACATGTCTTCGTCATCGTTTTCCGCCCTTCCCCACCCCGACGGAGCGGGCGGTTTGCCCAGACACGGGCAGGGCGCTGGCAATATGGCTGCGCGTTGTGTGCCGGACTCGACTTGCGCATGCGCGGACAAAGGAGGTCGTTTATGAGCGCGGAATTGACCATGGACGAGGTCATGCTCTTTAACCGGCACCCGGACGTGCTGCCCCTGTACGCGGCGCTGCGGGAAAAGCTGGCGGCGGCGTATCCGTGGATGACGTTAAAGGTCTCAAAGACGCAGGTCTCCTTTCGCGAGCGCTACGTCTTTGCCATGGCCTCGCCGCCGTGGCGGCGCGTGCGCGGTTGGCCGGAGCGGTATCTGCTGGTCTCCTTCGGGCTTTCACACCGCAGCGGGCATCCGCGCGTGGCCTCGTGCGTGGAGGCGTATCCCGGGCGCTGGACGCACCACGTCGTCGTCGCGCGCGCGGAAGAGCTGGACGGTGAGCTGATGGCGCTCATCGACGAGGCGTACCGATTCAGCATGGTCAAGTAGCCATTGGCGCGGCTTGGCCTCCTCCATCATCTCCTCCCGCGAGACACGTCTGGCGCGTGGCGCGACGCTCTATGGGCGTTCAATCGGGCGAGGCTTGCGGGAGGGGCGCTTTGCGCGCTTAAATCCATTCCATCTCGCGGCAGGCGCGAATTGCCTCCGCCTTTCATGCGCTTCTCCCGCGTGCAAGGGCGGAGCTTCGCGGCCGTAATTCCCAGCGTCCGGCGATATTATCCTGCCCTCGAGTGAGGGCAAGCCCATGAGGGCGAACAACCAGACGGCGTTCACGAATTTCTCTATCTTCATTTCAACTCCCGCCCTCGTGCGAGGGCGAACCGGGAATGGATGTAGACGCGCGATGAGCGTTTCAACCCCTGTTTTTGCGCGATGAAGCGCATCTTACCCCCGCATCCGTGAGAACAGCAAAGCGCCGGCCCTTTTCGGACCGGCGCGGTGTTTGGGAAGGTCAGATGCCCCAGACGAGCCAGATGTAGATGTATCCGGCAAGCACTGCGGAAAGCGTGAAGGGGACGCCGATGCGCAAGAAGTCGCGCAGGCGCACCGTTTCGCCGTTTTTGCGCAGGATGCCGATGGCGGCGATGTTGGCGGAGGCGCCGATGGGCGTGAGGTTGCCGCCGAGCGTCGCGCCGGTGAGCAGGCCGAAGTAGAACACGTAGGGCGGCAGGCCCGCGCCGCCGTTCATCAGCGCCGCGATGCCCTCCACCACCGGCAGCATCGTCGCCACGTAGGGGATGTTGTCGATAAAGGCCGATAGCACCACCGAGGCAAAGACGATCAGCGTATAGAGCAGGAAGGGATCGTCGCCGGAGATGTTGTAGAACAGGTCGGCCGCCGCGTCGATGACGCCGGCCACGCGGATGCCCTCGATGACCATGAACAGGCCGAAGAGCAGCAGCAGCGTATCCTTGTCAAGATCCTTGAGCACGCGCAGGAACGTGCCGCCCGAGTGCTTGCGGATACAATCGCGCACGATGCCGATCAGGCACAGGCCCACGCAGACAAGGCCGCTGCGCAGGTCGTAGATGGCTTTCAGCGTCGGGTCGGACGGCTCGGGCAGGAAGGAGGCGACGATCAGCAGGACGACCGTGCCGATCATCAGCGCCGAAGGCACATAGTCCGACACTTGCGTCTCCACGGCGGCGGCGACCTTTTCCGTGTACTTGCGGAAGATCACCAGCAGGGCGACCAGCGAGGCCAGCGCGCCCAGCTCCACGCCCCAGAAGATGCCGGGACGGCCCTGCATCCAGAAAAAGTCGAGGAAGTTCATGCCCGCGTAGCTGCCCAGGAGCATGCTGGTGGTATCGCCGACCATGGTGGCCGCGCCCTGCAGGTTCGAGGAGACGGCGATGGCGATGAGCACCGGCACCGGCGAGATCTTCAATTTGCGGGAGATGGCCAGACCCACCGGGGCGACCATCAGCACCGTGGCCACATTGTCGACAAAGGCGCTGATCACGCCGGCGAACAGCGCCAGCACCGTCACCGCCCACTTGACGTTGGGCACGCGCACGATGAGCTGCTCGGCGAGATAGGCCGGCATGCGGCTGTCGATGAACAGCGTCACCAGGCCCATCGTGCCGGCGATCATCAAAAGCACGTTGTAGTCCACCGCCGCCAGCGCGTCCAGCGGCCGGAAGTCGAAGACGCCGCACAGCCCCAGCACGATGAAGATCAGCGCGCTCGACAGGGCGATGGTCGGGCGGTACTTTTGCAGCGTGAGCATCAATACATATGTCAGAAGAAAGATGCCCAATGCCAGATACATGGTTTGCATGGTCATTCCTCCGTTTCGGAACTCTCTTTCGCGGACGGCCGGGAAAGGGCGCCGCCCTACCGACTGTGGCATACAGTATAGCACGCGAAGCACTTAAGATGCCGTAAAGATTTGCCCCGCGTTTGCTATGAATTGGTGAAGGCGGCCTACGCGCGCATTGGCGCTTGCCAGCGGGGGCGTGCGCGTGGTATAATCTTGCCAAAGAAGCGAGGGATGCGCATGTATCTGACGATCCTGGGAAACAACGGCCCCTTCCCCGCCCCGGGCGGCGCCTGTTCGAGCTACCTTCTGGAGAGCGACAGCGGGGAGACGAAGCTGCTCATCGACGCGGGAACGGGCAGCCTGGCGCGCCTGATGGACATCGCGCGGCCGGAGACGCTCGACGCCGTGGTGCTTTCGCACCTGCACTTTGACCACATGTCCGATCTTCTGCCCATGCAGTATGCCCTGCAGTTCTCCGCCCGCGAGCGGCCGCTGCCGCTGTTCCTCCCCCGCCGCCCCGAGCGCGTGCGCGCGCTGTTGGAGTGCCCGTATTACGATCTCTTCGACCACGAGGACATCGCCGTGGGCGAAATGCGGCTGCGTTTCATCCCCGCCGTGCACCCGGTGGAGGGTTCCTGCGTGGCCGTGGAGGGCGACGGGGCCAAGTTCGTCTTTACGGGAGACACGAACCTCGACCCGGCGCTGGAGCTGTTCGCGGATGGCTGCGACCTGCTGCTGGCCGACGCCGGGCTTTCGCGCGCCGACTGGACGGAGAAAAAGCCGCATCTCTCCGCTTCGCACTGCGGGGCGCTGGCGCGCGACGTGCGCGCGGGGGCGCTCCTGCTCACACACCTCAACCCGCTCTACGACCCGCAGGCGCTGCTCGACGAAGCGCGCAGGGATTACCCTGCCGCAGAGCTTGCCCGCCTCGGGGAACGTTACAGAGTATAAATGGAGCGCCGCGGCCCTTCCCTGCCCCTGCGCGCGCTGCACACGCGCCCGCTGATGCTCGCCGCGGCGTTCTTTGGCTGCGGCGCGCTTTTGGCGCGGGACGGCCGGCTGCCGCAGGGCGTTTTGCTGGTCTGTGCCGCCGCGCTGCTGCTCCTGTGGTGCCTTTCGCACCTGCGCAAGCGGCAATGCGCGGCGCTGCTGGTCGCCTGCGCGCTCTTTCTCGGCGCGGCGCGCATGAACATCGCCGTTTCCGGGCGGCCGCGGGTGGAGGATCAGTTTTCCGTGCCCATCGCCGGCACGGTGGCGGACACGCCCTCTGTGGACGCGGAGATCGGGCGGCTCACCTGCCGCCTGACCGACGTAAGCATATTAGGCGAGGCACTGGGCTTTGACATCCGCCTCTATCTGCGCGGCGACGTATCGACGCTGCGCGAGATCGCGCCGGGGCAGCGCGTTTCGATGACGGGGCATTTCTGGTCGCCGGACGAGGCCACCAATCCCGGTCAGTTCGACTTCGCCGCCTACCTGTGGCGCAGCGGCGTGGCGGCCTACGCCACGGCGGAATTGGCGGACGCGGCTGTTTCCGGGGAGGCGAGGGGCTTCGAGGCATGGCTGCACCGCCTGCGCACGGCCATGGGCGAACGCATCGACGCGCTCTTCCCTCGCAGCGCCGACATGGTGCGGGCGCTGGTGCTCGGCGACCGCGGCGATATGGAGGAAGACCTGCGCGAGAGCTTCGACCGCGCGGGCGTGACGCATGTATTATCCATCTCCGGCTTGCACATCACCATGCTGGCCATGGCGGTGATGGCGCTGCTGGGCCTGTTCCTGCCCAGGCGTTGGGCGTTCTGGCTGGCGCTCATGCTGGTGACTTTCTACGGGCTGCTGGTGGGCATGGCGCCGTCGGTAGTGCGCTCCATCCTCATGTACGCGGCGCTGGGCGCGGGGCAGGCGACGGGAAGACCGACGGACTCATTCACGCGCCTGGCGCTGGCCTTTTTGCTGCTGCTGTTCTGGCAGCCATTGTATTTGGACGGCGCGGGCTTCGTGCTCTCCTTCAGCGCCTGCGCGGGCATGCTCTGTCTGACGCCGGCGCTGACCTCGCTTTTGCGCGTCGACCGCCTGCGCGTGCCGGAGCAGTCGCTGCGGCCTTCGGCGCTGCTTCTGCGCGCGGGGCGCTATTTCGGCTCGCTGCTGTGCGCGACGCTGGCCGCGCAGCTCTCCACGCTGCCCGCCGTGATCGCCTATTACGGGCAGTTGCCCCTGCTGGCGACGCTGGGCAACCTTGTCATTGTGCCGATCATCCTCGCGGGCATGTATCTGGCGGTGGCGGCGCTGCTGCTGTCGCTATTGTGGATACCGTTGGGCGCGTTCATCGCCGCCCTGGGCGATGTGACGCTCCTGGCCTCGACGCTTCTCACGCGCCTGTGCGCCGCCCTGCCGCTCAACGCCCTTGCCCTGCCCGATCTTCCCCTCTGGCTGACGCTCCTGTTCGTCGGCGCGGTGGTCGCCGTCTCGCCGCTGACGCGGCTGCGCAAAGGCGCGCGCTGCGCGCTGCTGGCCGCGCTGCCAGCGCTCGTTTGCGTGGCGGCGCTGCTGCCCGGGCCGGAGGGCCTGCAGATCGCCTTTCTCGACGCGGGACAGGCGGACGCGGCGGTGGTATTGGCGGAAGGCGGCGCCTATCTGGTGGATGTGGGGCTGGAGGGCAGCCCGGTCAGCGACTATCTGGCGCACATCGGCCTTACGCCGAAGGCGGTGTTTCTCTCCCACCCGCACACCGACCACGCCGGCGGGCTGGTCACGCTGCTGGAAGAATACCTGCCGGAGACGATCTACATCCCCGCAGGCTGGGACGACGTGGAGGCCGACGCGGACGTGATCGAAGATATACGCATGGCCGAGGCGCTGGGCGTAAACGTGGTGACGCTGGCGGCGGGCGACGTGGTGGCGCTTTCGGAAAACGTCTCCGCCACGGTGCTCTACCCGCCGCGCGACATCGAGGCGAGCGGCGACGCCAACGCCGTTTCCATGCTTTTGCGCATCGACTACGGCGAAGCCTCGGCGCTGTTCACCGGCGACCTGGAGATCGCCGACGAGCCGGGGCCGATGCCGGACGTGGACGTGCTCAAGGTGCCGCACCACGGCTCGGACAATTCTTCGAGCCTGATGTTTCTGCACTCGGCCTCGCCCTCGGCGGCGATCATTTCCGTGGGGCGCGGCAACGCCTACGGCCACCCCGCCGAGGCGCTTCTTGAGCGGCTGGAGGGAACGGGCGCGGCCGTTTTCCGCACGGACGTGTGCGGCGCGGTGACGGCGCGGCTGTACGAGGATGGGACTGTCTCTGTTTCAACATATCTTTTGCCGGAGGACGCAGCATGACCTGGAAGGAATTCTACGCGCAGATCAAGGGGAACGCGCTGGAAAGCGTCTATCTGTTCACCGGGCCGGAGGAATACCTCAAACGCGAAGCGATGCAGGCGCTGCGGCGCGCGCTGCTGCCCGCGGGACTGGAACAGCTCAACGAGGCGGTGCTCGAGGGCGCGACGGCGACGCAGATCATCGACGCGGCGGAAACGCTGCCATTCATGGCCGAGCGCCGCATCGTCGAAGTGCGCGACTGGGCGCCGCTTTTGAGCGGCAAGGCGCGCGATGAGGAGAACGAGGCCGCGCGCGTGCTCGAATGGCTGAAGGACCCGCCCGCGAGCTGCGTACTGGTCTTTGCCATGCGCGGCGAGGCGGACGGGCGCAAGAAACTTGCGCAGGCGCTGAAAAAGCGCGGCGCGGAAGTGCGCTTCGAGCCGCTTAACGACGCGGAGCTGCTGCGCTGGGCGAACGCGCGCTTAAAGCCGTTGGGGAAGTCTATCTCGCAGCAGGCGGTCTCCCACCTGGCTTTCACCGCCGGGCGCGACCTCACCCGGCTCAGCGGCGAAGTGGACAAGCTGGCTGACTACATCGGCAAGCGCGCGGAGATCGCGGTGGAAGACATCGAGGAGGTCGTTTCCCCCTCGCTGGAATTCAGCGTGTTTGAAATGCTGGATCTCCTCTTTGCCGGCGACCTCGCCCGCGCCGAACGCAGCCTGCAGACGCTGCTCATGGGCGGGCAGACCTGCGTAGGCGTGTTCTCCATGATCGTGCGGCAGCTGCGGATGCTTGCGCATCTGGCGCTGGCGCAAAAGAACGGCGGGGACGCGGCGGCGGTGGAAAAGGCGCTCAAACTGCATCCCTACGCCGCCAAACGCGCCGCGAAACAGGCGCGGACGCTGGACGCGGAGGCGCTTATGCGCCTCTATCGCCAGAGCGTGCAGGCGGACGCGGATATCAAGTCCGGCCGGCTGCGCGACCGCGAGGCTTTGCAGTTTTTCATGCTGAAGATCGTCGAAATGCGCAGAAAGGGCGGAACTTCGCGCAGGTATTGAACGTCTAAGAGGCAAGCGAAGCTGTGGAGGTCTTGTGTATGAAAAGGATATTGTCGGTCGCGCTGCTCATGGCGCTGCTTTTGTCCGCCTGCGCCTTCGCGGAGGGCGTGCCGTCCATTTCCGACGAACTGTTCTCCGCGGCCAAGGAAGCCCTGAGCCTGCTCTCTTACGGGGAATACGCGCGCGTGTCGGAAGTGCTGCCTTTCTCCGGCGGCGCGCCGAGCGCGGAAGAATGGCAGCAGTTTGCCGGCAGCTTTTCCACGCTGGATTCCGGCACGGTGCAGCGCGAAGTGTCCGTGGCCTATTGGCAGGGCTCCTGCTGGTATCTGGCGGTACCGGTGACAGAGCCGAACAGGGACGGCGTGGAAGCGTTGGTGCTGCGCTCAGACGACGGGGCGGCTTTCTCCGGCTACAAATACGCCACCTGGGGAGACGTCAAAAGCGGCTATCAGGCCAGCGACTATGTGGTCTGGAACGAGGAATACGTGGCCGGTACGCCGGTCATCATCGCCGATTCATAGCGTGCCGCCGGCGCGCAGGAAAAACCGCTTTCGCAGCGCGTTTGCGAAAGCGGTTTTTGTTTGGGCGCGGACGCCCCGGGCGGCTTTGCGCCGTTTCGGGCGTCCGCATAGGCTGATCTACTTGTTGGCCTTGGCCCAGCTGTCCTTCAGGGAAACGGTGCGGTCATAAACGGGGGTCTCCGCCGTGGAATCCGGGTCCTTGCAGAAGTAGCCGGTGCGCAGGAACTGGAAGACCTTGCCGTTTTCGGCCTCGGCCACGCAGGGCTCGCAGAACCCGTGGACGACGGTGAGGCTGTCGGGATTGACGCGGGCCATGAAGTCGCTGGCGGCGGCCTCCGTCTCCTCCCCCTCTTCCTCGTCGGCGGCCTCGGACTCGGGCACATCCTCGAGGAGGATGGGCTCGTAGAGGCGCATCTCGCAGGGGCGGGCGTCCTGCGCGCTCAGCCAGTGCAGCGTGCCCTTGACCTTGCGGTTGGCGCCCTCGCTGCCGGAGCGGCTGTCCATGTCCACGGAGCAGATGAGCTCGGCGACTTCGCCGTTTGCGTCGTGGATGACTTCCTCGCAGCGGATGATGTAGGCCCCTTTGAGACGCACTTCGCGGCCGGGAGCGAGGCGGAAGAACTTCTTGGGCGGGTCTTCCATGAAGTCCTCGCGGTCGATGTAGAGGACGTTGCCTATGTGCAGCGTGCGCTCGCCCATCTCGGGGTGGTCGGGATGGTTCTCCATGGCGATCTCGTCCACGAAGCCCTCCGGCCAATTGGAGAGCGTGACTTTCAGGGGACGCAGCACGGCCATGGCGCGCGGAGCGCGGCCGCCCAGGTCTTCGCGCACGCAGTGCTCCAGCAGGGCCAGGTCCACCGTGGAATCGGCCTTGGCCACGCCCACGCGGCCGAGGAAGTCCTTGACGGCGGCGGCGCTGTACCCGCGGCGGCGCATGGCGGCGAGGGTGGGCATGCGGGGATCGTCCCAGCCGGCGACCACGCCTTCTTCCACGAAGCGGCGCAGGTGACGCTTGGACATCACCGTGCGGGTGAGGTTGAGGCGGGCGAACTCGATCTGGCGCGGCGGATGTTCAAAGCCGGCTTCGCGCACCACCCAGTCGTACAGGGGGCGATGGATCTCGTATTCCAGCGAGCAGAGGGAATGGGTGATGCCCTCGATGGCGTCCTGCAAAGGGTGCTGGAAATCGTACATCGGGTAGATGCACCAGTTGTCGCCCGTGCGGTGATGGTGGCAGCGCAGGATGCGGTAGAGCGTGGGATCGCGCATCAGCACGTTGGGCGAGGCCATGTCGATCTTGGCGCGCAGAACGCGCGAGCCG
>DVGE01000138.1 GCA_018712885.1 Candidatus Pullichristensenella stercoripullorum
GCGTAGATGGAAAGGGCGTAGATGCCCCAATCGTCGCAGGCCTGAATGATGTCGCGCAAAGCCTCGGTGCCGGCGGCGTGGCCCGCCGAACGCGGCAGGCCGCGCTCCTGCGCCCAGCGGCCGTTGCCATCCATGATGATGCCCACGTGGCGGGGCAGTTCTTCAGGCAGCGCAAGGCGCGCCCCGTCGTGGCGGGGCGCGGCGCTGGCCCGGCGAGGCTTCCTGACCAGAAGCCCTGTGAGCTTTTTGAGCATCAGATCGACATGATCTCCTTTTCCTTGTCCGCGCCCACCTTGTCCAGCGTCTTGATGTGCGCGTCGGTGACCTTTTGCATCTCGGTCTCCGCCTGCTTGAGGTCGTCCTCGGTGATGACGGAGTCCTTCTTCATCTTCTTGATCTGATCCATGGTGTCGCGGCGGGTGTTGCGGATGGCGACCTTGCCTTCCTCCACCTGCTTTTTCACCTGCTTGCACAGTTCCTTGCGGCGCTCCTCGTTGAGCTCCGGCACCACCAGGCGGATCACCTTGCCGTCGTTGGAGGGATTGATGCCCAGGTCGGACTTCTGGATGGCCTTTTCGATCTCGGCGATCATCTTCGGCTCCCAGGGCGCGATGACCAGCATGCGCGGCTCCGGCGAGGAGATGTTGCCCACCTGATTGAGGTGCGTGGGCGTGCCATAGTAATCCACGGTGATCTTGTCGAGGATCTGGGGATTGGCGCGGCCGGCGCGCAGCGTGGAGAGATCCTTTTCGATGATCTCGATGGTCTTGTCCATTTTTGCCCCGGCGGTCTTGATGGCTTCCTTGTACATTGGATGTCCTCCTTGAGAGTAACATGTTCTTCCCCATTATTGTATAGTTTTTTGCAATCCCTGTCAACCGAAAACTGTGAGGAAATCGCGGCAAGGCGCGTTTTTCTGCGCGCATCGGGGCAATGCGCCCGGGCAAGAATAGTCCTCAAAAGGAGGGATGTACGTGCACGAAAAAACCAGCGGTCGAGGCTTGCCGGATATCGAGAACATGGCCTCGGCATGCGAATACACGGGGAGCCTGCCGGCCCTGCCGGCGGAAAAAGAGAAGCCGGCCGGGAAACGCGCGCGGCTGAAAGCGCGCGCGGCGAAGAAAAACCGCTGAGAGCGGCCCGGCAGGCGCGCCCGCGTCAAACCGTACTCACGCGCCCGCGGCGGCGGAGCCATGCTCCGCTTCCATGCGTCTGAGCGTGGCGCGGGCGCAAAAGGCCAGCAGGGCCGCGGCCAGCGCGGCAAAAAACGTGACGACATACGCCCGCGGCCCCATCGCCTCAAACAGCGCCCCGTAGAGCATCTGCCCCAGAGGCTGCGCGCACATGGCGACCGCCAGCATGAGCGCCATCACCTTGCCGACCAGGTGCGATGGCGTTCGTCCCTGCACGACGGCGCTGACGTGCACGGTAAACAGCGAGGCGGCGGTCATGGCGCAAAAGCAGCCCGCCAACAGCAGCGGCCATCCGGGCGCGCCGGGCAGGGCGGCGGCGCTCACAAGCAGCATGGCGGGCGCGCAGGCGAGCAGGGCGAAAAAACCGTGGCGCAGCCGCAATCTTCCCGCCCATACGCCGGCCAGCAGGCCACCGCAAAGGCCGCCCAGCCCCATCGCCGCCTGGGTGACGCCCACGGCGCCATCCGTGAGCCGCAGCAGATCGACGGCCAGCACCGGCACGCCCACCACGAGCGCCGCCGAGAGGGCGAAGTTGAACAGCGCCAGCAGCGCCGTCAAACGCAGGAGCGAAGGCTGCGCGCGGCGGATGTAGCGCCAGCTTTCCGCAAGGTCGCGTCCGGCGGTGACAAGCGCGTTCTCCGACCGCGTTCTTTTTTCCTGCGGTATGCGCAAAAACAGTTCCATGACCGCGGAAAAGAAAAAGCAGACGGCGCTGACGGCAAGGACGGGCCTGAGCCCAAAGAGGCCGAACAGCGCGCCACCAAGAGCGGGGCCGAGGAGATCGTCGAGCGTGGACACCATATTCACGGCTGCGTTGCCGCGCAGGAGCGCCTCGCCGCGCAAAAGCGCCGGCATGCTCGCCTGCACCGCCGGTTGATAGAGCCCGGACGCGCCGTACAGCAGCATGAGAAAGGCAGCCGTGGCCGCGGCGACGGGCAGACCGTCCATCAAGAGCAGGAAAAGGGCGCAGAGCAGGGCGACGCCAAAGTCCATCGCCACCATGATCTTGCGCTTGCTCGCGCGATCGGCCAGCACGCCGCCCAGCAGCGAAAGAACGATCATCGGCGCGAACGAGAGCGCGCTGACGCCGCCAAAGAGCGCCGCGGAGCCCGTCGCGCGCAAAAGATGGAGCGGCAGGGCAAAGCGCAGGATGGCATTGCCGAAAAGAGAGATGATCTGGCCGAGGAGCACGATGATGAAATCGCGCTGGCGCAGCGTGTTTTTGGGTGTCTGCATGGCATTTCCTCCTTTATTAAACCGACCGTCGGTTTGTATATTGGCTATGGAAAGCCGCTCTTTTCGGAGCGGCTTTCGGTTCAGCGCGTCCCCTCGCTCGCCTGCGCGCGCCATCGGGCGTAGTCCACACAGGCTTCCACCATCTCTTCGTCGAGCACGTCCAGACCCAGCGCGCCGGTGATGGCGATAAACGTTTGGCAGCGTTCGCGCACTTCCTCGGGCGCAGCGGGGCGCAAGAGCGGGTTGATCCACATGTCGCTGAGCACCATGAGGGCCTCGGCCATCTGGCGCGGGCGCTCGACGCGCAGAGAGCCGTCGCGCGCGCCTTCTTCGAGGATGGGGGCGATATAGGCCGGAGCGACCAATTCGAAGATCTCGCGCACATGGATGGTCAGAAAGCGCGGGTTATCCACCAGATAGGGAATCATGCGCAGCATCTGCGCCTGCCGTTCGCTTTGCAGGGCAGTGCGGAAGACCTCCTTGAGTTTCTGCGCGCCGTTGAGTCCGGGCGCGTCCAGCACACGCTGCAAAGCGGCGGCGTTCTCCTCCCCCATGCGCTCGCCAATGCGCAGGAGTATGTCCTCCTTGGAGGCAAAGTGGTGGTAGATGGCGCCCTTGGAAAGACCGGTGGCGTCCATGATGTCCTGCATGGAGGTCTTTTCAAAGCCTTTTTGCAGAAACAGGCGCGCGGCTTCTGTCAGTATGCGCTCCACAGTCGCCTCGGGATGGCGGTTGCGGGCCATGTTCCTCACCTCTTACAAACCAACGGTCTGTAACAGTATAGCATGGCGTACGCGCGCTGTCAAGCGCTTTCCGCAGGGCTGGCGGCAAGGACGCCCGCTGCGGCCGGCGTAGGCGCGCTCGCCGCGACCGGGGCGCGCAGAAACTCCAGCGCCTCCGCAAGCGTGCGCACGGGGATGACCTCGATGCTCTCCGCGCCCGCTTCGTCTCGGTTGTCCCAGGGGATGAGCACGCGGCGAAGGCGGGCGCGCGCGGCGGCGCGCACTTTGGCGCGCACGCCGCCCACG
>DVGE01000139.1 GCA_018712885.1 Candidatus Pullichristensenella stercoripullorum
CTTCGCGGACGGTTTCGCTATCCTGCTGGAGCTGACAGCCAATCTGCTCAAATTTGGTAATGGTCAAAACCTCCGTTCAGGGCAGTGCTTTATTGACTTTAACCGGAAGCTCGTGGTACAATCTGAGAAAGGTAAATCACTTTTATTTGTTCCACAGAAAGGTCGTTTTCTATGCCACAGATGGAGACGCTTTCGCTTGCTTCCGCGCGCGACGGGCTGGAACTGCCTTTGCTCGTCTGTGTGCCGGATGGCGATGTGCGCGCGGTGGTGCAGTTTTCCCACGGCATGTGCGAAAACAAGGAGCGCTACGCGCCGTTTATGGAGTATCTGGCGGCAAATGGCTTTGCCTGCGCCATCCACGACCATCGCGGCCACGGCGCGGCGGCGCTCAAGCGCGGGGAACTGGGATATTTTGGCGCGGACGGCGCGAACGCGCTGGTGGACGATGTGCATCAGGTGACACAGTGGCTGCGCGGGCGCTTCCCCGGCAAGCGCATCTACCTCTTTGGCCACAGCATGGGTTCGCTGGCGGCGCGCGTCTATGCCGGGCGCTTCGATCAGGAGCTTGCCGGCCTCGTGGTCTGCGGAAGCCCCGGCTGGAATCCCGGCGCGCCCTTTGGCCGGCTGCTGGCGCGCGTGTTTGGTGTGCGCAGCGGCGGACGCGCACGGAGCAGATTTTTGAAGGTGCTGACCTTTGGGCCGTTCTACCGCGCGTTCAAAAAGGAGCAGAGCAAGTGCGCCTGGATCTGCTCGGACAAGGCCGTGGTGGCCGCCTACGAGTCAGACCCCCTGTGCGGCTTCACGTTTACCTGCAACGGCTTTGCTTCCCTTTACACGCTGATGGAGCAGTGCTACGGCAAAGGTGTGAAGGCGGGCAAACCGTCCCTGCCCATCCTCTTCATCTCCGGCGCGGAGGACGCCTGCCGCGGCGGGGACAAGGGCTTTGCGCAGGCCGTGGAGATGATGCGCGGGCGCGGCTACCGGGAAGTGGACAGCCGCCTCTACCCCGGCATGCGCCACGAGATCCTCAACGAAGCGGGCAAAGAGGCCGTGTATCAGGACGTGCTGGACTGGCTTGAAACGCAGGAGGCGGGGGCATGATCGCGGTGGTGGCCGGCGTGGTGCGCCGGGAGGGGCGCGTGCTGCTCTGTCAAAGACCGGAGGGCAAGCGCTTCGGCCTTCTGTGGGAATTCCCCGGCGGCAAGGTCGAGGCGGGCGAGAGCCCGGAGGCGGCGCTGGAGCGGGAACTGCGCGAGGAGTTGGACGTTGAGACGCGCACGGGGCGCGTGCTGGACGCGCTGCGTCTGGACGCGCGCGACGGCGGCGACCTGTTGCTGCTCTTTTATGAAAGCGAACTTGTGCGTGGCGAGCCGCGCACGGTGGAGTGCCGCGCGCTTGACTGGGCGCTGCCGGAGGACGTGGCCGCATACGACCTCGCCCCGGCGGACAGGCTGTTTTTGCGGCGGCGGCCGGAGCTGTTTGGCGCGCGCTGAAGTGCCCCCGGCGACGGTTGGGCGCAAAAACTGTATCTTTGGGCGCGCAGGGCTTTCCTTTGCCGGCCGCGCACTGTATAATGGATGCCGAAAGGAGGCGTGGAAATGGACTTTGTTTCCTATATACCGGCCATCGTGCTGCTGATCCTCGGCTTTGGGCTGGTGGTGCTGGAGATGTACCTGCCGGGCTTCGGCGCGCCGGGCATCCTCGGCTGTATCCTGCTGGTGGCCGGCGTGATCGCCGCCAGGCCGACGCCGTTGCAGGCGCTCATCATGGCGCTGATCATCGTCGTCCTTCTGTGCATCGCGCTCTCGATCTTCATACACTCGGCCTCCAAGGGGCGGCTGGCGAACTCGAAGCTGGTGCTCAAGGAAGTGGCCACCAGGCCGGAGAGCGAAAACGAACTGAAGTACTTCGTCGGCAAGACGGGCACCGCCGAAACGCCCCTGCGCCCCGCGGGCATCGCCGTGTTCGACGGCGTGAAGCTCAACGTGGTCTCCGAAGGCGCGTTCGTGGAGGCGTCGCGGCCGGTGACGGTCGAGCGCGTGGAGGGCAACCGCATCGTGGTGCGGGAGGCTGAAAAGGCGTAAACGCTTGAGGGGCGCCGCAGGTGCGGCGCCAGGATGTTGACAAAGTCAACAGACTGACAGAGCGATGAGAAAGCCTGCAAGCCAAGGAAGCAAACTTGCATCCAAGGGAGCTTACATGGACGTAAGTGACCGCAGGATGCAAGTGCAGCTGATGCAGGAAGCAAAAATCGCCTCTGATTTAAATTTCATTCAGAGCGATTTTTGCGGTTGTGGGCTTTATCAGCGCTCTGACGCCGCGAACGCGGCGCATTTGGAAGGGAGGAAATTATTGTGACTACGGGCAGCATCGTCGTAAGTTTCATCGCCATCATCGGCATCATCCTTGTGCTCATTCTCTTTTTGCGCTTCGTGCCGCTGGGATTGTGGATCTCGGCGCGGGCTGCGGGCGTGCGCGTGCGCATCGTCTCTTTGATCGCCATGCGCTTTCGCCGCGTCAACCCCTTTAAGGTCGTCCTGCCGATGATCAAGGCCACCAAAGCCGGCCTCGACCTGGACATGAACGAGCTGGAAGCGCACCTGCTGGCGGGCGGCAGCGTGGACCGCGTGGTCGATTCGCTGATCGCCGCGCAGTCGGCGCAGATACCGCTGGAGTTCGAGCAGAGCCGCGCCATCGACCTGGCCGGCCGCGATGTGCTCGAAGCGGTAAAGATGTCGGTCAACCCCAAGGTCATTGAGACGCCGGTGGTGGCCGCCATCGCCAAGGACGGCATCGAGCTGCGCGCCAAGGCCCGCGTGACCGTGCGCGCCAACATCGCCCGCCTGGTCGGCGGCGCCGGCGAGGAGACGATCATCGCCCGCGTCGGCGAGGGCATCGTCACCACAGTCGGCTCTTCGCCCACGCACAAGGAAGTGCTGGAAAACCCCGACCTCATCAGCCGCACGGTGCTGGCCAAGGGCCTGGACGCGGGCACGTCCTTTGAGATCCTCTCCATCGACATCGCCGATGTGGACGTGGGCCGCAACGTAGGCGCGCAG
>DVGE01000140.1 GCA_018712885.1 Candidatus Pullichristensenella stercoripullorum
CTGCTCGCGCGAGTCCTTGTGCTTGTGCGGCGAACGCAGGATCGTCACGATCTCCTTCTCCGTGGGGAGGGGGATGGGGCCGGACACGCGGCTGCCGTTGCGCTTGGCGGTCTCCACGATGCGCGCGGCAGACTGGTCGATGATGGAGTGCTCGTAGGCTTTGAGCTTGATGCGGATCTTCTGGCTTGCCATAGTTGACCTCCTGTCGAACTCATGCACACGCATCCGGGCGTGTGCGTTTCTTTTTTTCCGCCGGCCCCCGCCATGGAGCCGGCGCGCCCGACGGACGACGTTCGCCCGATGTTCGGACTGGTCTGCGGAAATTCCCGGCGGCGACTGGCGATCTCCGCCGCAACCTCCCGCTTCATCCCTTGCCTGCCGGGGGCTTCACACGCGCTTTTGCGCATACTTCGCCCACACGCAAGCCTGTTTATTATACACCATCATGGCCGGCAATGCAACGAAAAAGCCGCTTTCGGCGTGATTTTTCTGTTAAAAGTTGTATTTGGCGCGGCGCGGGAGGGCAAAAAAGCGCCTCCCGTGATGGAAGGCGCGCGCTGAAGCCCATCCCATTCCCTGCCCCATATTTGACGGGATACACCCTCAACGTACATGTATTATACATCAACGCTTCCTTTTTTGCAACCTCTTTCTTCCGTATGATACATAAGAGAAGAAAGCGGGTGTTTGTGCATGACCTATTCCTACGACCGCGTCCGCACCGGGCGGCGCATACAGGCGCGGCGCATGGCGCTGGAGCTGACGCAGGAACAGCTGGCCGAGCGCATGGACTGCTCTTTGCGCTTCGTGGCCGACGTGGAGCGCGGGGCGGTGGGCATGTCCATCGACTCGCTGATGCGCGCCTGCGCGACGCTGCACACCTCGCCGGACGCGCTTTTGCGCGACGGCGAGGCGGGCGAGGCCGAGGGCGGCGAAGCGGCGCTGATGGAGGCGCTTTTGAGCCTGCCCGCGCGGCGGCGGGAGACGGCGCTGGACATACTGCGCGCCTACCTGCGCGGCGAATAGCCGCGAAAAACGCCCCCGGATGGCCCGGAGGCGTTTTCTCGCGCGTTTTTGCTATTTCTCGACCGCCTGCTGCACCAGCGCGGCCATTTCCTCCGCCGTCTCGCCTTCGCGCAGGGAGCGCAGCATGACGATGAGGCGTCCGTTGTCGTTGCCATAGCTGCACGTGACCAGCGAGAGCAAATGGTCACCACGCTCGACATCCACGGGAATATCGAAGATAGAGCGGTCCTTGGCCTCGAAGACGAAATTCAAAAAGTCCTCGTCCGTCTCGAAGTTGAACACTCGCATATCCACGTAGTCCTGGTCGCCGGGGGTGGCGGAAATGTCGAAGACGGCGAAGGGCGCGTAGAGGCCGTCCTCATAGATGGTGTTGAAGGTGGCGACGGCGTTTTCCTTGAGGAAATCCAGCTCGCGGAAGCGGTCGAGGTCGCCAAACACGGAGCCGTCGCGCATGTTGTGGCCGTGGATGAGGATGTGCTCGTCCAGCGGGTAAACGCTGTTGCCCTCATCGAGGAAGGCCGTGCCCTCCGGGGTCTCCTCGCCGAAAAAGTTGTGGGTGAGGTAGTATTCGTTGTCGCGCTGGACGACGGCGAACTCGATGTTTTCGGCGGCGTCGAGATAGGCGACGGTTTCTGGGTTGGCCTCCAGTAGCTGGGCGAAAGCGGCCTGTGGCTCGGGCAGGGCTTCCTCCGCGCTGGCGGCAGGGTCGTAGAGCTGGCGCATGGCTTCGTTTGCATCCTCGCCCTGTTTGCGCACGCTGTATTGCCAGAGCAGCAGCGTCGCGCAGGCAAAGGCGAGCAGCAGGCACAGCACCCGCAGGATGAAGTTTATCGCTCCCTTTCGTTGCGTCATGTCCGTTTCCTCCGTGGCCGGGCGCGGCCTGTCCCGGCATCGTCCATGCTGCGCGCGGCCGCCCGCGCATTGCGTCCGTGGCCGCCCCGACGGGGCGGCCACGCCGCATTTTTATCCTTGCCGCCTTATCCGCGCGTGGACTTGCGCTTCAGGGCGACGTAACCGGTCAGGGACAGCGCCAGCGCAGCCACGAGCCATCCGGTGGGCACGGTAAAGACGCCGGTCTTGGGCATGTCGCCCTGGTAATCGACCTCGCGGGTCTGCGTGGCACCGCAAACTTCGCAGGTGCGCTCCTGCTCGCCCGGCTCGTCCTCGGTGGCCTCGCGGATGGTCTTCCACGCGCCCCACTCGTGGCCGGTGGCGGGGATGGCCTTGACGCCGGTCGCGCCGCAGACCGTGCAGGTATAGGTGCGCACGCCGTCTTCGGTGCAGGTCGGCTTCTTGGTCACCTTGCCTTCATCCGCCACATGGCCGGTGGCGGGGATGGCCTCGGTGCGGGTCGCGCCACAGGCTGCGCAAGTGTAGGTACGCACGCCGTCCTCGGTACAGGTCGGCTCGGTAGTTACGACACCCTCGTCCCAGCTATGGCCGGTAGCGGGGATGGCGACTTCCTCGGTCGCGCCGCACAGCGTGCAGGTATAGACGACCTTGCCGTCTGCCTCGCAGGTAGCAGCCGTTTCCGTGCCTTCATCAAAGGCATGGGCGACGGGATCTACGGGGATGGCCTGTTCCACGCTCTCGCCACAAACGTCGCAGACGCCCCTCTCCTTGCCCTCAGCCGAGCAGGTGGCCTTTTCGACCAGCTCCCATGTGGTCACGGTGTGGCCTGTGACAGGGATGGGTTCGCCGCCCTGCGTGGCTTCGCAGTTCGCGCACTTCATAACCGCAGTCTTGCCCTCCGTCGTACAAGTGGCCGGCACTTCCGCCGTCACTTCGACGCTGAAATCGTGCTCGGTCGTGGGGATGGGCTCGGTCTTTGTCGCGCCGCAGGCCGTGCAGGTATAGGTCATTTCGCCTTCCGCCGAGCAGGTGGCCGCCTTGGTCACGACACCCTCGTCCCAGGTGTGTTCGCCAGTGGCGGGGATGGCCTCGGTCTTCGTTGCGCCGCAGGCCGTGCAGGTGTAGGTCTTCACGCCGTCCTCCGTGCAGGTGGGGTCGGTGGTCACTGCGCCTTCGTCAAAGGTGTGGGCGTCGGGGTCGGCGGGGATAGCTTCGGTCCTCGTCGCGCCGCACATTTCGCAGGCATAGGTCATCTCGCCTTCCGCTGAGCAGGTGGCCGCCCTGGTCACTTCGCCGTCGAGCCAGGCATGCTCGCCCGTGGCGGGAATGGTTTCAAGATAAGTAAGGCCACAGGCTTCGCACAGGCCCTTGCGCAGCCCGACCATGCAGCTGGGCTCCACGGAAACAACCCAGGCGTCGTCGGCGATTTGGTGTTCGCCGCCGGTCGCGCCGCAGACCGGCTCCGAAGTCTCGTTCATGGGGTCGCTGGGGAGCGTCCCCTCCGCCAGCGCCGGCAGCGCCATGGACAGAGCCAACGCCAGCGCCAATGCGCACAACAGCTTCAAATATTTCATATTTGTTACCTCCTTCATATTTCCAACACATTCCCATTGCTCGCGGGCTATGCCCAACCCCGTGCGCACCTCCCTCGCGCACGCATAGTATAGCACCAAAACGCCTTTGCGTCAACCATTTCCAACGCACCTTTCCGTGGAAAAATCCGCCCCCTTTTGTGACGGCTGCGCGCGCGGATAAATGTGACAAAATTTTGCGTTTATGACGCAACCATTGCAAAACTGCGCGCGCTTACGCCCTGCGCCGCCGCGCCGCCCACAGCGCGTACACGAGGGAGAAGCCGAACAGCAGCTTCCAGACATGGAAGGCATCCATGCGGTAGAGCGCCATCAGCTCCGGCCCCTGCGCGGCGAGCTGCACGGTCAGGGCGTTGGAACAGAGCGTCAACATGCCGCTCAAAAGGGCGAAAAGCGCCGTGGGCCAGAGGCCGCGCCGCGAGGAAAAGGCGACATAGAGGGCGAGGTACGCGCCCAGCAGTATGTAAATAAGCAGGTGCGCGGAGCTGGCGAGCCACAACCCCGACGTCAGCCCCTGCGCGGCCAGGTATGCCGCCCGCTCCCCCAACCATGTAGCCGCGGGCGCGAGCAAAAGCCCCAGGAGTCCGTAGAGCGCCAAACCGACATCCTTTTTCATATGATTCCCCTCCCGTTTCCCTGCGGGCGGACGCGCCGCATCTTTTGCCAACAGGATACCATCGCCCCTGCCTGTCAAATCCCCATGGCCGGGCGCAGGCGTTTGGGGAGCTTGGCCACGGTCAGCGCGTGGGCGCGGCTGCACATATCGCGCAAAAGCGCCTCGGGCAGTTCGCCCTCCGCGTCCGATTTGGCGTCGCGGATGCGGGCGGCGACTTCCGCCCAGTCCGCGCCGGGGTCGCACAGGTAGACGCTGTTCCAGCAGTGCTTCGTGCAATAGTAGCCGGGGAACACGCGCCAGAAGGACGCCCGTTGAAGCTGCGCCTCCACGGGATCGGCTTTGAGGTTGAGCAGGAAATCCTCGCCGCGCTCATTTTGGCAGACGGCGGCGAACATGCGCCCGCCGACCTTGTAGCGCGTCCAGCCCCACTCGGGCTTGAAATCGCTCTCCGCGCCGGGCAGGGCGGCAAGGAAGCCGTGCAGCCACAAAAAGCGGTTTGTCACTTGCGGTACTCCTCGAGGATGAACTTGGGCCGGCGCTTGGTCTCCATATAGATCTTGCCCACGTATTCGCCGATGAGGCCGAGGGCGATGAGCTGTATGCCGCCCAAGAGCCAGATGGACATGATCGTCGACGCCCAGCCGGCGACGCTGTGGCCGGCGAAGAGCGTGACGAGGACGTAGACCGCCATGGCCACGCCCAGCAGGGCGAAGAGGAAACCCAGCAGGGTCACAAAGCGGATGGGCTTGTTGGAAAAGGAGGTGATGCCCTCGATGGCGAAGGCGACCATCTTCCTGAGCGGATACTTGGATTCGCCCGCCACGCGCTCGCCGCGCTCGTAGTAGACCTCGGCGGTCTTGAAGCCGAGCAGCGGCACCATGCCGCGCAAAAACATGTT
>DVGE01000141.1 GCA_018712885.1 Candidatus Pullichristensenella stercoripullorum
TTGCCCGGCGCGGGGATGATGCGCACGGCGGTGGTCTTGTTGTTGATGACGCCGATGGCCGCTTCGTCGGCGATGATGGCGGAAATGGTCTCCGCCGAGGTGTCGCCCGGCACGGCGATCATATCAAGGCCCACCGAACAGACGCAGGTCATGGCCTCGAGCTTGTCCAGCGTCAACGCGCCCTTTTCCGCGGCGCGGATCATGCCGATGTCCTCGCTGACGGGGATGAAAGCGCCGGAAAGGCCGCCCACGTGCGAGGAGGCCATGACGCCGCCCTTCTTCACCGCGTCGTTGAGCAGCGCCAGCGCCGCGGTGGTGCCGTGCGTGCCGCAGACCTCCAGCCCCATTTCCTCGAGGATCTCCGCCACCGAGTCGCCCACCGCCGGGGTGGGGGCGAGGGAGAGATCGACGATGCCAAAGGGCACGCCCAGCCGCCGCGAGGCTTCGCGGGCCACCAGTTGGCCGATGCGTGTGATGCGGAAAGCCGTGCGCTTGACCGTCTCGGCCACCACGTCGAAGGGCTCGTCCCGCACGTCCTCCAGGGCGCTTTTGACCACGCCCGGGCCGCTGACGCCCACGCTGATGGCGGCGTCGCCCTCGCCGGGGCCGTGGAACGCGCCGGCCATGAAGGGGTTGTCCTCCACGGCGTTGGCAAAGGCCACGAATTTAGCGCAGCCCAGGCCGTCGTTGTCCTTGGTCAATTCGGCGGTCTTTTTAATGGCCTTGCCAAGCAGCGCCACTGCATCCATATCGATGCCAGCGCGCGTAGAGGCGACGTTTACCGAGGAACAGAGGAAGCGCGTGGTGGCAAGCGCTTCGGGAATAGACTCGATCAGCCGGCGGTCGGCGCCGGTCATGCCCTTCTGCACCAGCGCCGAATAGCCGCCGATGAAGTCTACGCCGGTCGCTTTGGCGGCATCATCCAGCGCCCGTGCCAGCGGCACGGGGTCGTCCACGCCGCCGGTGATGAGCGCCGCCGGGGTCACGGAGATGCGTTTGTTGACGATGGGCACGCCAAACTCGCGCTCGATCTCCTCGCCCACGGCCACCAAATGCTCGGCCTTGCGGGTGATGCGGTCGTAAACGCGGCGGCAGAGCGCGCCGATGTCGTCCGTGACGCAGGGAAACAGGGAAATGCCCATGGTGATGGTGCGCACGTCGAGCTTTTCGCGGTCGATCATGCGCAGCGTATCGAGTATCTCAGAAGTCTGGATCATCGCATCGTACCTCAGATCTGGTGCATGGCCTCAAAGATCTCGCTGCGCTGCACGCGGATCTGCAGCCCCAGCTCCTCCCCGAGGCGGGAAAGACGTTCCGAAAGCTGGTCAAAGGCGCAGTCCGGCGAAGAGATGTCCGCCACCAGCACCATGTTGAACAGCCCCGATAAGACCGTCTGGGAAATATCGACGATGTTGGCGTCGCACTCGTACAAAACGGCGCTCACCTTGGCGATGATGCCCTTGCGGTCATAGCCCAGCACAGTGACGACCGCCTTTTTGGATTCCGTCATGTTGCCCTCCCTTTCAACACATAAGGCGTTCCCCTGGCCCTAGGCGCAGGGTTACGCCAATTTACTGCTTGTAAGAGTTATGTAACTGTCTGCCCCGGAAAAGGAAGGTTTTTGCCATGAAAACGCCATTTTGAGGGACGCAGACGCGGAAAACAGGCAAATTGCCAACATTTTCCAACATCCTTAACCAAGCAAAAACGGACTGAATACCTTTTCTAACAAATTCCAAAGGTTACATGGAAACTCAGTCCGCAAATTCGTCGTCCTCTTCGGGCATTTGGGGCGGTGTTTCGCGCCCCTCAAAGGCAAAAAACCCATCGAACACACCCGGCTGACGCGCCAGATCGTGCAGCTGTTCACGGCTGAGCGGCGCGCTCAAACCCAAACAGTCGCGGCAGTGCCGCTCGCATTGGGGGCAGACACAGCCAAGCTCCGGGCCGTCGGCATGCACCATATAAGCGCCGCAATCCGGGCATCCGCAACGCATAGACATCCCTCCGGGTCATTCACGGTATACTATTCGACAGGCCCGCGCCATTTCCTGCTCCGTCAATGCCTTTTCGCAAACTTTTTTTCACGATCTTGCCCCGGCGCCTCTTTCAGAGCCGGGGCGGGGGGATCAGTTGGCGTAGAGATCCATGTACAGCGTGATCAGCTGCGGATAATAGGCGGCGTTGTACATGTAGCGGCCCTCCTCGTGGGCGGAAACGTGCGCGTAGGCGCTGTACATCTCCCCGAGCATGGGCGTGCCGAAGTTCGATTCGTTGACGAGGATCACCAGCTGCTCGCCGTCGCCGCTGATGTCCATCACCAGGCGCTCCTCGCCGTCCTCCTCGATGATGTCGACGATCTTGCCGTTGCAGAGGAACACACGATCCTGCCACTGGGCATAGAGGCGCACGAGCTGGTCGTAGTTTTCCCTGAGCGGCCAGGCAGCGGCGGAGTAGTTCGCCAAGGTCGGCGTATAGTTGACGTCGAAGTGTATCTCGGCGTCGGCACGCCCGTCCATAGTGGCGCGGAAGCGCACGGTATTTTCGCCGATGTACTCAAGGTCGGTGAGGAATTCAAAGTCGCCGGTCTGCATGTTGATGTAGAGGCTCTCTTCCACATAGGGGGTATCGACCTCTATATACGCGCCGGGCTCGCACGAGCCGGAGATGAGCATCTGGCGCGATTCCGTCTCGTTGCGCACGGAGGTATCCAGCTCCACTTCGATCTCCAGCTGCGCCCGGTAGATGGTCACGTCGCGGCGGGTCTCCACATGGTTGGGCGTGCGCACGAGGATGGAGATGACGTTGTCGCCGATGGGGTAGACGTTGACATTGGCCGACAAAAGGCCGCTGCGGTCCACCACGTCGGTCACATCCTCGCCGTTGACCAATACCGTGCTGCCCGGCACCACCTGCACCTCCAGCGGGTATACGGAGGTGAATACCGTCAGATCATCCTCCGCGGGGCTCAATACCTCCACCGGCGACTGCGGCGGGACGATGTCCATCTCAATGGTGGGCAGCTGCGTGCGCTCGCCGTTCTCGGCGATTAAAACAGGGGAAAGGTTGATCTCCGCACTCTCCACCTCGGTCAGGTCTACGCCCTGGAACCAGTCGCTGTCGGCCACCTCTACGCGGGCGACATTGCCGGCCACCACGGTGGAGCGGCCCAATTCAGGGATGAAAACCTGGTCGCCATCCTCAGCAAAGAAGCTGATGGCGTGGGCAGCACGCCCATCTTCCAGCGTGAGTTCGCTGATGATCGGCGTGCGATCGCCACGGGCGTAAAGGCGTTCGATTTGGTAGTCCTCCATCCAGTAGGTGAGCTTATAAATGGCAAAGCCAATGACGAAGACGGCGATCACCGCGCCCAGCACAAAGAGGATCACGCGCACAAAGCGGCGATCCCAAAAGTTGCGAGGCGCGTCGGATTCAATATGTTCAGGAAGCGGCTGGCCGCACGCGGGACAGATGACGTCCGAGGGGCCGAGCGGCTTGTGACAGTAGGGACACTTCAACGGGGGAAACCTCCAAGGTCAGTTTTTACCGCCTACATTATACTATATTTCCCGGCAAATTGCATCCGCCGGCGGGGGAATTTCATATTTTTACCCCATGTTCTATCGACAATCGCCCAACTTATGCTATAATACAGAATGGATTCGTTTGGAGGTGCGCGATGGACGTCTTTGTCGAACAGGTCGTGACGCGCAAACGCCGCGGCATGTATGAGGCGCTGTTTTATGTCTGCTGGGTGCTGCTCGTCGCCTGCGCCCTCGTCGGGCTGTCGGGTCTGATGAACATATTGTATACAAGCGCGGACGGCGGCCTCGGCTTCCGCCCGCTGGCCATCGGCATGGCCGTGGTCTTTCTCGGCGCGGCGTTCCTCCTCTGGCGGGCGAGCATGCGCCTGCGTACGGAATACGATTATTCCTTCACCAACGGCGTTCTCGACGTGGCGCGGGTGCTGAACGGCCGCAAGCGCGTCTACCTGACCAGCTTCGACGTCAGGGACCTGCGCGCCGCCGGCGAGGAAGGCTCCGCCGCCTTCCAGTCCTGCGCGCGGCAGAGCGGCGCGCAGCTGCACCGCTGGTACTTAAACAAAGAGGCGAAGAAGTACTTCTTTTTCTATGACAAGAAGGGCGGCAGGCATCTTACTGTCCTCGAACTCAACGACGAGATGGCAAAGGCCATTTTTGACCGCCGCTTTCTGACGGCGGAGGTATGGGACGGAGCGTATAAGAGCGTATGAAAGCATATCTGGACAACAGCGCCACCACGCGGCCCACGCCGCTCGTCATCCGCGCGATGACAGAGTGCATGGAGGAGGGCTGGCACAACCCCTCGTCCGTCTACGGCCCGGCGGTGGCGGCCTTCCGGCAGGTGCGCGCCTGTCGCGAGGCGATCCTGGAAAAACTCGGCGCGCCGGGGGAAAAGCTCATCTTCACCTCCGGCGGCACGGAGGCCAACAACCTCGCCATCCTCGGCGCGGTGGAGCGCATGCACGGCAAGCAGCTCGTGGCCGTCAACGCTACGGAACATCCCTCCGTGCTGGCCGCCTTCGAGCGGTTGCGCGCAATGGGCCACGAAGTGCGCGTGCTTCCCGTGGACGGCGAGGGCGCGCTTGATTACGAAGCGCTGGAAAAAGCCCTGAACGACGGCGCCAGCCTCGTAAGCTGCATGCAGGTCAACAACGAGACCGGCGCGCTTTTGGACGTCCAGCGCCTGAAAAGCACCGTCGCCGGTCGCGCCCTCATCCACGTGGACGGCGTGCAGGGCTTTCTGCGCGTGCCCTTTCACTTTGCCGACGTGGATATGTACACCATCAGCGCCCACAAGCTGCACGGGCCCAAGGGCGTGGGCGCGCTGGCGGTGAAAAAAAGCGTGCGCCTCACCCCGCAGCACATCGGCGGCGGGCAGGAGGAGGATCTGCGCTCCGGCACGGAGAACACCCCCGGCATCGCCGGCTTTTACGAGGCGGTCCGGGAGATGGACGCCTCCGGCCTGATGGAGAAAAAGCTCCACATGGTCAGGGCCTTCATGGACGCCGTGCCCGAGGCCGTCGTCAACGGCCCCGCCCCGGAGAAGGGCGCGCCGCACATCCTCAACATCAGCTTCCCCGGCGTGCGCGGCGAAACGATGCTCCACGCGCTGGAGGCCGAGGGGGTCTACGCCTCCACCGGCTCGGCCTGCTCGTCGAAAAAGCGCAAGGTCTCCAATGTGCTCACGGCCATGGGCGTCCCCATCGACCGCGCCGAGAGCGCCCTGCGCTTCAGCCTTTCGCCGCACACCACCCTTGAAGAGATCGACTGCGCCGCCGAAGTGCTTCGCCGCGTCTGGCCGCAACTGAGGCGCTTTCAGAGGAGATAAACATGCGAGAAGTTTTGCTGGTACGCTTTGGCGAAGTCCATTTGAAGGGGCAGAACCGCCCCTATTTTCTCAAGACGCTCACCGAAAACGTCCGCCGCGCCGTCAAGCCCCTGGG
Organism: Candidatus Pullichristensenella stercoripullorum; assembly: GCA_018712885.1. Classification (GTDB taxonomy): domain Bacteria; phylum Bacillota; class Clostridia; order Christensenellales; family Aristaeellaceae; genus Pullichristensenella; species Pullichristensenella stercoripullorum. The sequence continues at coordinate 5,486 of DVGE01000141.1, forward strand.
CGGGCAGGTGTGGCTGGCCGATTCGCGCATCTACGTCGCCGGCGTGGAGGATATGCGCGCCTGCGGCGAGCGCGTGCGCCGCGTGTTCGGCGTCTACTCGGTCAGCCCCGCGTGGGAGCTGCCCAAGGAGTTTGACGTCATCGCCGCCAAGTGCGTGGAAATGATGCGCCCGCTCTCCGGCTCGTTCAAGGTCTTTGCCCGCCGCTCGGACAAGCACTTTCCCATGAACTCCATGGAGATCGCCACCGAGATCGGCGGCCGCGTGCTGGAGGACAACGCCCAATTGCGCGTGGACGTCCACCACCCCGAACACCGCCTCAACGTCGAGATCCGCGACCACGCCTACGTCTGCGTCGAGGAATGGAAGGCCGTGGGCGGCATGCCCATGGGCACAGGAGGCAAGGCGGCGCTTTTGCTCTCCGGCGGCATCGACAGCCCCGTGGCCGGTTATCAGCTGATGAAGCGCGGCGTCACCACCTGCGCCATCCACTTCCAAAGCCCGCCCTACACCGGCGAACTGGCGCTGGACAAGGTATTGCAGCTGGCCAAAATACTGGGCGAATACGAAAACGGCATGCGCGTCTACCTCGTGCCCTTTACCAAGGTGCAGACGGAGATCCACGAAAAATGCCCCGAGGGCCTTGGCACGCTCATCACCCGCCGCTTCATGATGCGCATCGCCGAGCGTCTGGCGCGCAAATTCGGCGCTCTGGCGCTCATCACCGGCGAAAGCCTCGGGCAGGTGGCCAGCCAGACCATGGAGGCCATCACCTGCACGGACGCGGTGGTCGGCATGCCCGTGTTCCGCCCGCTCATCGGCATGGACAAACTGGAGATCACCGAGATCGCCGAAAAGATCGGCACCTACGAGACCTCCATCCTGCCCTATGAGGACTGCTGCACCGTGTTCACCCCCCGCCATCCCGTCACCAAGCCCAAACTCGACACCATGCCGGACGCCGAGCGCAAACTGGATGTCGAGGCGCTGGTCGCAGAAGCCGTGGAGAACACGCGCGTAGAGATCGTATGAACGTCGAAAGCTACATCGAACACCTGAAGAGCAGCCCGTCGTTTATGAAAAACGTCACCTCGTGGCGCGTGCTGCCCGCGCGGGAGGCGAAGTACGCCGATTTTCCCGTCGGGCTGGACGCGCGCCTCGTCGCGGCGCTTTCCCGCCGCGGCATCGAGCGGCCCTACATCCACCAGCGCCTCGCCATGGAGGCGGCGCTGGCGGGAGAGGACTGCGTGGTGGTCACGCCTACGGCCTCGGGCAAGACGCTCTGCTACAACGTGCCCGTCCTCAACGCCATTTTGCAAAACGAGGCTGACCGCGCCCTCTACATCTTCCCCACCAAGGCGCTTTCCAGCGACCAGGCGGCGGAACTCTATTCCCTCATTGAGGATATGGGCGCGGAGGTCAAGGCCTACACCTACGATGGCGACACCCCCGCTTCGGCGCGCACGGCCATCCGTCAGGCGGGCCACGTGGTGGTCACCAACCCGGACATGCTCCATCAGGGCATCTTGCCGCACCACGCCAAGTGGGTCAAGCTCTTTGAAAACCTCCGCTACGTGGTCATCGACGAGATCCACGCCTATCGCGGCGTGTTCGGCTCCAACCTCGCCAACGTCATCCGCCGCTTAAAGCGCGTCTGCGCCTTCTACGGCTCCCATCCCACGTTTATCTGCTGCTCGGCCACCATCGCCAACCCGGGCGAGCTCGCCGAAGCGATGATCGGCCGCCCCGTGCGCCTCATCGACGAAAACGGCGCGCCCGCGGGCGAGCGCCACGTGGTCTTTTACGATCCGCCGGTCGTCAACCGCCAACTCGGCATCCGCGCCGGCTCCATCCCGGAAACGCGCAACATCGCCGCCGGGCTTTTGCGCGCCGGGGTGCAGTCCATCGTCTTTGCCCGCGCCCGCCTCACCGTGGAGGTG
>DVGE01000142.1 GCA_018712885.1 Candidatus Pullichristensenella stercoripullorum
AAGCAGGGCCATCGTCAGCCCTACACCAAGGTCGAGATCACGGCCGTGAACGCCTGATGACGACCGTCACCGTCTTTCGCCGCCCGGACGGCACGCTGTCCGGCTTCGATTGCCGGGGCCATTCGGGTTACGCCGACGCGGGCGAGGACATCGTCTGCGCGGCAGTCTCGGCGCTGACGCAGGGAACGCTCAACGGCCTTCTCAACGTCTTAAAGGCGCCGGTGGACTACCATATCGACGAGAAAGACGGCATCCTCACCGCCTCTCTGGGGGAAGTTCCCGAAGGCAAGCGCGCGGGGGCGCAGCTCCTGCTTCAAACGCTGGCCTCCGCCCTCCAGATGATCGAGGCGGACTACGCCCGGTTTCTCCGGGTGATCTTCAAGGAACGGAGGTAAGGCACCATGTTCAAGATGAATCTGCAGCTTTTCGCGCATAAAAAGGGAATGGGCTCCTCCCGCAACGGCCGCGACAGCCACGCGCAGCGTTTGGGCACCAAGCGCGCCGACGGCCAGTTCGTGCTCGCGGGCAACATTCTCGTGCGTCAGCGTGGTACGCGCATCCATCCCGGCCACAATGTGGGGATCGGCGATGACGATACGCTCTACGCCAAGATGGACGGCATCGTCAAGTTTGAACGCTTCGGCAAGACCCGCAAGCAGGTCAGCATCTACCCCAAGACCGAAGCTGCCGCTCAGTAACGACGCTCCTTATGCCAAAAACGTGCCGCAAGGCACGTTTTTGTTTGAAACAGAAGATGATGAATATGGAAACGCAAAGACAGATCCCCGCCGTCGACCTGCGCCTGACGCTCATCGACGCCGCCCAGTGCTTCCACTGGGTGGAGACGGAGCGCGGCTTCGGCGCGGTGTTCGAAGGCAGCGCCGTCTGGCTGCGCGCGGGCGAGGATGTGACCGACGCGCGCCTGCGCCGCTACCTCGACCTCGACCGCGACTATTCGGCCATCGCCGGCGAATACGCGGACATCCCCTTCGCGCGCGAGGCGTTCGCGGCCTGCCCCGGCCTGCGGGTGCTCGATCAGCCGCCGTGGGAGGCGCTGTTCTCCTTCATCCTCTCGGCCAACAACAATGTCCTGCGCATCCGCTCGCTCGTCTACGCCCTCTCCCGCGCCTATGGCCCGGAGGCGGACGGTCTTTACGGCATCCCCGGCCCGGAAGCGCTGGCGGGGGCGACAGAGGAAGCGCTGCGCGCCCTCGGCGTCGGCTACCGCGCCCCGTACCTGATCGAAACGGCGCGCGCCGTCTGCGACGGCTTCCCGCTGGACGAGCTGCGCGACATGCCCTATGAGGAGGCGCACGCGCGCCTGACCGCGCTCAAGGGCGTGGGCGACAAGGTGGCCGACTGCGTGCTGCTCTTCGGCTGCGGCCACGCGGAGGCGTTCCCCGTCGATACCTGGGTGGCCAAGCTTCTCCACGCCTGGTTCGGCATGCACGGCTCCCGCCGCCACCTGGCGCGCATGGCGCGCGAGCGCTTCGGCACGCACGGCGGCATACTGCAACAATTCCTGTTCCACGCCGTCCGCACCGGCGCGGTGAAACTCTAGGAGGGGAAACATGCTCGGCGTATGGGTCAACTTTGCCGGCGTGGTGGCCGGCGGTCTGCTCGGCACGCTGCTGCGCGGCGGCATCCCGCAAAAGTACCAGACGGCGCTCAATCAGGTGCTGGCGCTGTGCGTGCTGGTCATCGGCGTCTCCGGCGCCATTGAGACGGCCAACGTGCTCATCGTCATCATCTCGGCGGTGGTGGGCACGTTCATCGGCGAGCTTTTGCGCATCGAGCGCGGCCTCGACCGCCTCGGCGAATGGGCGCAGGCGCGCTTTGCCCGCGACGAGGGCGGCTTTGCCGAGGGCTTTGTCAACGCCACGCTGCTCTTTTCCGTCGGCGCCATGGCCGTGGTCGGCTCTCTGGAGGCGGGCTTGCGCAACAATCCCGATACGCTTCTGGCCAAGTCGGTGATCGACGCCGTTTCGGCGGTCATCTTCGCCTCCACGTTCGGCATCGGCGTGGTCTTTTCCGCCATCCCCCTGACCATCTATCAGGGCGGCATCGCCGCGCTTTCCGGCGTGCTCGCGCCCTTCCTCACCGACGCGCTGATCAACGAGATGTCCGCCGTCGGCTCGCTGCTCATTATCGGCCTTTCCTTCAACATGCTGGGGCTGACGAAAGAGCATTTGCGCGTGGGCAACATGCTGCCCGCCATGCTCGTGCCCTGCGCCTATTTTCCCATTGCCGAGTGGCTGGGGAGACTGTTTTGATGGACGCGCGGGAATACATCGTCCCCATCCCGCCGCTGCAAAAATGGCGGCAGGACGTGGCCGCGCGCCCCACGCCCTTCACGGATGGCCTCTGCGCCGACGCGCCCGAGGGCGCGCGCTCCGTGCGCCTTTTCGTGTTGCCTTACGCGCCCTTTGCGCCCGCGCCGGAGGAGCCGACGCTTTCCGCTTATTACTTCGCTTCGCAAAAACTCTATGAATACGTAAGGGCGAACTGCGTCCGCCCTGCCTTCCGCCTGCCGCTCAAGCCCATCCTCGCCGGCTACGGCCTCGGCAAGCGCGGCCGCAACGGCCTTGTCGTCATCGAGGGCATGGGCACCTGCTTCGCCGTCGAAGCGGCGTGGAGCGAGGAAGAGGCCCCGCCCCGCGCGTGGACGGAGGAACCGCCGCTGGACGAGGCCTGCAAAGACTGCGGCCTCTGCCTGCGCGCCTGCCCCATGGGGGCGCTGGACGGCGCGGGCTATGTCGATACCGCCCGCTGCCTGCGGGCGCTGGCGGCGAAAAACGCCCCGCCCATGTCCGGTGAAACCATGGCGCTGACCGGCAACAGCCTCTGGGGCTGCGACCTCTGCCAACTGGCCTGCCCGCGCAACGCCGCCGTCCGCCCCGTCCCCATGCCGGAGGACGTGCGCGACGCCATTTCCCTTGGCCGCCTGCTGGCGGGGGACACGCGCGCTCTGGCCCCGCTGATCGGTACGAACTACGCCCGCAAGGCGCGCATGCGCATCCGCGCCTGCCTCGTCGCCGCCTGTTTGGGGA
>DVGE01000143.1 GCA_018712885.1 Candidatus Pullichristensenella stercoripullorum
ACAGTGCTTCCTGACAGCGGCGGTGCAAAACATCAAGAGGCTGGTGGCCTCTTTCTATCGCGCGTTTCCAGCCTTTCTAACATTTTACCCCTGCGCTTGTGCCTGAACGCAGGGGTTTGTCAGTGGTCTGACCCATGCCCCACGAGCAGGGGGCATGGGTGCTTCTTTGCGTTTCTGGTGGGGCGGTGGAGGGCACAGACGGCGGCAGGCCCACGAGCAGTGCCGGCAGTGCCGGCGGCCAGCGCCTTCGGCCCGGGATCGACGCGCCTATGCCCCACGAGCAGGGGGCATGGGCGCTTCTTTGCGTTTCTGGTGGGGCGGTGGAGGGAGCAGACGGCGGCAGGCCCACGAGCAGGGGCCTGCCGCCTGCGGCGGTTTTTGGGGGACGGAGAGGTGGGGGGATGGAAGCGCTGGTCTTGCACTTGCGGCGGAGGTGGAGGAATGATGATGGGCTGGAACTGCGGCGCGTGGAGCGACGCTGCCTTGCCCCGATGGGGCAAGGGACGCTGCGGGGTGCGAGGGCGACGCTGTTTGCCCCGGTGGGGCAAAGGCGCTGCTGTGTGGCGCGCCTGGTTTTGGCTGGTTCGCGGAGAAATGCTGTTTATGAGGCGATTTGCCCTTCAGGAAGGGCTGGCAGGCGCGCCGGGAGGACGGGGAAAAACCGCTTTGCTTATTCGAGCGCATCCTTCGAGGGCTGGCAGACGCGCCCGGAGCACGGGGGGCGCTTCGCGCGCGGCGAAAACTGCCCGCTCTTCCCGCGGCCGCCTCGTTTTCGCAACCATCCCGCGGGGAGACCGGCGGGCTCTGCCCGCACCCGCCCAAGGGACCAGTCCCTTGGGTATCCCTTTTTGGGGAACCGGCCCACATCTCCCCCGTCTCCCCGTCTCCCCAAACGCCGCAGGCGGCAAGTCCCTGCTCGTGGACTTGCCGCCGTCTGTACCCTCCACCGCCCCACCAGAAACGCAAAGAAGCATCCATGCCCCCTGCTCGTGGGGCATGGATGCGTCGTCACGGAGCCGAAGGCGCTGGCTGCCGGCACTGCCGGCCCGAAGGCGCTGGCCGCCGGCACTGCCGGCCCGGCCCTAGTTGAGTTCGGCGCATTGGAGCATGTCGCGGCAGAGGAAGAGCGCCAGTAACGACATGGGGATGTTGAGTAGGCCCAGCGCCGCGTAACAGAGCGCCTCGGCATAGCCCAGCGCGCCCAGCGCGATGGCCGCCGCCATGCCCGGCAGGGCGATGAGCAGCATCAGAAGCAGGTAGAAAACCATGGTGAGGAATTTCGAAGACACGCCGCCAAAGAGCCGCATCTCCGCCACGGTGTCGGCGTTGTAGACCAGTGTGAACGACCAGCGGGCAAACACCAGCGCGGCGATCATCCCGGCGTCCAGGCCCAGGATCAGCCCCGCCGGGACGAATACCACGACGGACTCCGCCAGGCCGCCCGCCACGCTCTGCCGAAGCGCCGCGAGCAGCTTGGCAAACGAGCTTTCCGGGATCAGGTAGATGTACGGCTTGGTCAGTTCGCGGCCAAAGCGCGAGAGCGCCTCGGCAAACATCTGCATGTACACGGCCATGAGAAACACCGGCAGCGCGCCGTTTTCGCGCATGAAAAAGGCAAAGCCGATGACGATGGCGGCGAACACCAGCGATGTGGGCGAGAGCAGATAGCGCCGCGCGCGGCGGTCCTCCAGGCGGTGCTTGAAATAGACCGCGCTCGCGCCCCAGCCGCCGCCCAGCCCCACCTTGCCCACTTTGACGTTGGCGGGGGCGCTGTCGGCCACGCGGCCCTCCTTCTGCGCAGTGATGGCCGAATGTGAGATCTCCGCCGTGCGCAGCACGTCCTCGTAATAGTCGTGGTCGTAGCGGGCGATGAGCACCACCACGGCGGCGAGGAAGGCCGCCGTCAGCGCCGCGTAAGCGCCGAGCATGGCAAAGTCGCCCGTCATCGCGCCGCTGAGGATGGCCGCCGTCCACCCCGCCACAGGCATGAGATGGAACAGGGGCGAATCGGCCGCATCCACCAGCGAAGCAAGCGTCAGCCCGCCCGGGGCGAGCGCCGCGCGCGCCACCACCGCCGCGGCAAAGGCGCCCAGCACGCCGTAGACCAGCCCCTTGGCCAGCGTCCGGCGGCGCGGCGACATGCTCGTCAGCGAATAGGCGGCCATGGCCACCACCTGCGCCAGGAACACGCTCACGCCGTAGAGCGCGACGATGAGGATAAGGACGCCCACCCCCACGCCGTAAAGCGAGTGCAGCCAGCCGTACTGAAACAGCAAAAACAGCCCCAGCAGCAGCGAAGCGCCAAACTGCCGGAACAGCCCGTAGTAGAGCGCCGCGCGCGCTCGGATGGGCGCTGGGAAGATGAGGTTGACGTCGGCAAGCGTGAACATGCTCGCCCCGTTTTTGAACCCCGCGCCCACGAGGATGACGAACATCAGCCCGTAGAACGCCCCGGCCAGCGCCGGAAGCTCCCGCGCGTCGCGCGCCGCGCCCCCGTCCCCACCGCCGCCCAGCAGCGCGACGGCGAACAGCGCCACCACCAGCACAAGATAGACGATCCGCGCCGGCTTGCGCACCAGTTCCTTCAGCTGCGCCTTCAGGCGCGTCATGAGCAGATAGACGAGCGCGCTCTTCATTTGGACGCCTCCCCGCCCTCGGTGATGGAAAAGAACATTTCCTCCAGCGAGCGCTCGCCGCCGTCGCCCTGCCGCTTTGTCGCGGCCAGGCGGCCGTGCATCATGATGTAGGCCGCGTCCCAGTAGTCCTCCACGCTGTCGATCATGTGGGTGCTGATGAGCAGCGCCGCGCCGTCCTCGCGCAGTTCCCGGAAGATCTCCTTCAATTCCTTGATGGCGTGGGGGTCGAGGCCGACCATCGGCTCGTCGAAGATGATGACGCGCGGGTGGTGTACCAGTTGGCAACAGATGGACAGCTTCTGCTGCATGCCCTTGGAGAGCTCCTTGCCCAGTTTGTCGCGCTTGTCCCACATCTCGAAGCGGCGAAGCAGCGCCTCGCCGCAGCCGTCGTCCTCCATGCGCCAGGCGCGGCGCATGAACTCCAGGTGTTCCGAAACGGTCAAAAGGTCGTACACCGCCGGCATTTCCGGGATGTAGCCCAGCGCGCGCTTGGCCTCCAGCGTCTTGTTGCCGTGGCCGCAGATCTGAATATTCCCCTCAAAGCGCAACAGCCCGGCGACGCACTTGATGAGCGTCGATTTGCCCGCGCCGTTCGGCCCCAGCAGCACCGCCAGCTCCCCGCCCGCAACGGCGAAGGAAACGCCGTCGTTGGCCAGCGTTTTGCCGTAGCGCTTGGAGACGTTTTCAATGTTCAGCATACGTCTTCCCTCCTTGCGGCAAGAGTATAGCAGAAACACATTCGCGTGACAAGGGAAAACCGCTGAAATATACAGATCCTTTGCTTTGCGCCGCGATCTCCCGCCTGACAGCGCAGCACCTACTCCTTCCGGCAGGCTCTGGCGATGAGCGTCAGCGCCAGCAGCGCAAGCGCAAGAAGGCGCAGCATGTCCCCCTCGATGTAGGCGGCGGGATAGCACGCCTCCACGATAAAGCCGCCATAGCAGTTCCGAGCGCAGAGACGCGCGGCGGCGATGAGCAGCAGCGCGGCGGCGCGGGCTTTGGCCCCTGCACGGGCGGCGTGCAGGTGTTGCGGGACGGTACCTATTTTGTCGCCTACACGCTCAACGCCCCGCCGCTTTCGCAGGCGGACACCGTGATGGGCCTGCGGCTGAAC
>DVGE01000144.1 GCA_018712885.1 Candidatus Pullichristensenella stercoripullorum
AGAAAAGGACTACGCCAGCGTGCTTGCCAACGCCCCGGCGCACGCCTGGCGCGGCCAGTGTACCTACTGCGGCCACTGCGCGCCCTGCCCCGTCGGCATCGACATCGCCATGGTCAACAAGCTCTACGATCTGGCCACCATGCAGGCAGACGTCCCGGCGACGCTGCGCGCGCACTACCAGCAGCTTTCCGCCAACGCGGGCGACTGCGTGGGCTGCAAGGCCTGCGAAGCGCGCTGCCCCTTCGGCGTGCCAGTCGCCAGCCGCATGGAAAAGGCGGCGAAGCTGCTGGGGTAGGAAAGCCCCCGCGCGGGCGGCATTGACCTGCTTTGCCGTCCATGCTATAATAACGGCAGGAAGGGATGACGCCTCTTGATCGGCTTCTCCCCTCTGTTGATGAGTTGAGCCGCCTATCAGTTCGCGCTGATGGCGGCTCGGGCTTTATCCTTTGGGATCTCCGTGTGAATGGAAGCGGGGCGCGGCCTTGACATGTCTCGCCAGCCATGCTATAATAACGGCAGGAAGGGATGACGCCTCTGTTATCGGCTTCTCCCCTCTGGTTGTTGGAGAGCCGCCTGTCAGTTCGCGCTGATGGCGGCTCTGACTATCTGCCGTTCTTGTCGATCAATGATACGACAATCGCGATGATCATCAGGACGAGAGCTAACAGTTCGTAGTCTGTCACGATAATCACCCCCTTTTGTGCAAAGAGGGTCTCAGCCAAGCGCCATCTTTTTCCTTCCTGTCGGGGGTTGCCCCCGCATACAGCTTATCACATATATCTACCATTTGTCAACATTTCTGTATGGACAGAAGCAGCCGCGCGGCCTTGACGGGCTTCTTCGTCCATGCTATAATGAAAGACAGGAAGGGACGTCGCCTCTGTCCGGCTTCTCCCCTCTGGTTGTGAAGTGGAGCCGCCGTCCGCCAGCGCTGGATGGCGGCTCGGGCTATCCCGCGAAAACGCAGGGATGTATCCCTGTGGAAGCGCCGTTGGTTCAGGAGCGAGGTGCTTTGGCGCCTCTCCCATGGAAGGAGAAGATGCTATGGAGAGGATCACATTTGCCCTGCGGGCGCATCCCGGCATGCGCGGCAGGGTCGAGGCTTCCTTGCGGGCAAGGGCGGCGGAGATGCAAACGGTCGCCGCGCGGGAAGGCATCGGCAATTTTTCCATCTGGGGGATCGAAGATCTGTTTTTCGGTTACGGAGAGCGCGCGGCCGGGCATCCCGCCGGAGACGGCTGTGCGGCGCTGCGCGATGTGCTGATGGCGGCGCTGAACGGCGACGGGGAGATGCTCTGCGATCCGGGGACCATGCGGCTCATGTACCATGTCGAGGGCGATGTCTGCAAGGACAAGTCGCTGATCCGCCATCGGGTGTTCTCTACCAGGCTGAAGCCCGGGTGCGAGGAGGAATACAAGCGCCGCCACGATGCGCTCGGCGCAACGCAGAGCGCGGAAAGCCCGGAGAGCAATTTTACCATCTGGTGCGGCGCGGGATATATCTTTGGCTATTGCGAGATCATCAGGGCGCGCGAGCATGCCATGACGATGGAGGAACGCGCTTCCACCATCGCCTGGGAGACGCGGCAGTTGGAGATCATGGACTGGCTGACGGACGACGTCGATTGGATCACGGGGGAAAAGCACGAAGCGATCCGGCGGATCGTATAGATAAAGGAAGCCCCCGTCCGGCAATCTGTTCCGAAAATGACATTATGCGAGCGAAAGAGCTTGCCTGCTGTGAAGGCGGCAGGCCCTTTCGCATGCTTGCGCCGCAGCCGTTGCAATTCTCCGGGGCGGTTTGGCGGCGCGCCCCCTGCGGAGGGACGCCTCACCGGCAAACGATCCCATAAAGACCGGCATGCGCTGCGAAGCAAAACGGGCCGCCCCCACCGGGAGCGGCCCCTGTCCTTATGCCCTTATTCCTCGCCTTCCGGCTCCTGCGCCGTATCCTCGCCGTCTTCTTCCGGCTCTTCCGGCGCTTCTTCCTCGGCCTCGGCGCGGGCGACGCAGACCACGCGGCTGTTTTCCTGCACGCGCATCAATCGCACGCCCTGCGTGTTGCGGCCCTGCACGGAAATGGAACTCACCGGCGTGCGGATGACGGTGCCATCGTCGGTGATGATGAGTATATCCTCCTCCTCGTTGACCAGCAACTGCCCGGCGAGCGCGCCGGTCTTGTCCGTGAGGTTCATGGCCTTGATGCCCTTGCCGCCGCGGCCCTGCAGGCGGTATTCGTCGATCTCGGTGCGCTTGCCGTAGCCGTTTTCGGTGATGGAAAGCACCTGCGCGCCTTCCTCGACCACGCTCATGTCCACCACTTCGTCGCCCTCGTCCAGTTCCATGGACTTGACGCCCATGGCGGCGCGGCCGATGGGGCGCATCTCGCTCTCGGAGAAGCGGATGGCCATGCCCTGCTTGCTGCCCAGCAGCACATCGCGGCTGCCGTCGGTCAGCGCCACGCCGATGAGGTCGTCGTCCTCGCGCAGCACGATGGCGATGAGCCCCGTGGAGCGCAGGTTGGCAAACTCCGTGGTCTCCGTGCGCTTGATGAGGCCCCTGCGCGTGGCCATGACCAGATAGTGGCCCTCCTCCAACTCGCGCGGCATGGGCAGCATGGCGCGCACCTTCTCGCCGCCATCCAGCTTGAGCAGGTTGACGATGGCCGTGCCCCGCGCCGTGCGCCCGGCCTCGGGAATTTCGTAGCAGTTGAGGCGGTAGACGCGGCCGCGGTCGGTGAAGAACAGAAGCGGATCGTGCGTGGAGGTGACGTACATCTGCTCCACGAAGTCCTCCTCGCGGGTGGTCGCGCCGACCACGCCCTTGCCGCCGCGCTTCTGGGCGCGGTAGGTGTCCTTGGGCAGGCGCTTGACGTAGCCGTAGTGCGTCAGCGTTACCACCATGTCCTCCTCCTGAATGAGGTCGAGCATGTCGATCTCGCCGTCGAGGGAGGAAATTTCCGTGCGGCGTTCGTCGGCAAAGCGCGATTTGACCTCGAGCAGTTCATCCCGGATGACGCCCAGGAGGATGCCCTCGTCGGAGAGTACCTGTTTGTACCAGGCGATCTGCTTTTGCAGTTCGGCGTGTTCCTGCTCGGTCTTTTCGCGTTCCAGACCGGTGAGCTTGGCAAGGCGCATGTCGAGGATGGCCTGCGCCTGCCGCTCGGAGAGGCCGAAGCGCTCCATGAGGCCAGCCTTGGCCTCCTGCTGCGTGCGCGAGGCGCGCAAAAGGGCGACGATCTCGTCGATGTGATCGAGGGCGATGAGCAACCCTTCGAGGATGTGGCAGCGCGCCTCGGCCTTGTCGAGGTCGTACTGCGTGCGCCGCGTCACCACGTCGCGCTGATGGTCGAGGTAGTGGCGGATGATCTGGTGCAAAGAGAGCGTGCGCGGCTCGCCGTCCACCAGAGCGATCATGATGGCGCCGAAGGTGTCCTGCAGCTGCGTGTGCTTGTAGAGGTAGTTGAGCACCACATTGGCGTTGACATCGCGCTTTAATTCAATGACGATGCGCATGCCCTCGCGGTCGGACTCGTCGCGCACGTCGGAGATGCCGTCCACGCGCTTTTCATGCACCAGTTCGGCGATCTTCTCAAT
>DVGE01000145.1 GCA_018712885.1 Candidatus Pullichristensenella stercoripullorum
CCTCCCCCGCGCGGCGGATGCGCGCGTTTCGTATTTTGCTACATGCCCTCGAGCATCATCATCTGCAATTTGCCGTCCACGCCCTCGATAAACTCATCGGCGGTGATGAGGCCCTGCGTGAACTGGTTTTGCAGCTCATAGAAGGCGGAGGCATTGTCGCCGCCCATGCCGAGGTTGCGGATGACGATGATCTGCGGGGCGAAGGCGCGGTAGCGCGCGATGCTCTCCTCGCTGGCCTGCCAGGCGCCGTAACGGAGAAAGTCCGCGCGCACCTTTTCGTATTCGGCGAGGATGGCCGCGTAGGCCTGTTTTTCCGCCTCGGTCTCCGCCGCGTCGAGCTGGGCCTGCGCGTCGGCGATCATCTGGTCGTAGGCGGCGAGCATGGTATCGTAACTGGGGTTTTTCACCGGCTCGTTTTCCTCCGGGCAGAGCTGGATCTTCAGAAGCGGCTCCATCTCGCGCGCGACGGCCTCCAAAAAGGCGACGGCCTCCTCGCGATGCTGGGAGAAGGGGTTGACGAAGGCGACGGTCATCTGCGCGGAGAGCTGGCGGCTTCCATCAAAGCCCAGCGGCAGCGGCTGGAACGAGCCCTGCACGGCGTAGGTTTCGGCGGTGGGGTTGCCGTAGCTGGAAAAGAGGGCGTCGTGCGTGCTTTCGCCGCTGCTGGATGTCCAGCTGTATCCATTCATATCCTCGGGTTCGGCGAGGCCAAGCGCCGTCCAATCGACCGCTTCGCAGGCGTTGAGCGCGCCGCGGAAGGCCACGGTATCGAACGCCAGTTCGCTTCCGGGCTGGGAGATGTAGGCCATGTAGCTGGCGATCATCGTATCCAGCAGCATGTAGCGGGCGCTGCCGTAGTCCTCAAAGCCGTCAAAGAGGGTCATGCCCTCGACCTCGGCCACCTTCGCCGCCAGCGGCTCGAGGCTTTCAAAGAACGCCTGCCAGGTGGTGGGCACGTCTTCCTCGGTGAGGCCAAGGCGGGCAAAGGCCTCGGGGTCGTAGCCCATGCTGTCCACGTAAAACTCCACGGGCACGCCCAGCAGTTCGCCATCCTTCACGCAGGCCTCGCGCGCGAAGGGATAGAGGCTGTCTATGAAGGCGGACAGTTCCTCGCTCTCTGTCAATTCCGCCATGTAGCCGCGCGAATAGACGGCCTCGTATTCGGCGGAATCGACGCTCAGGCAGTAGATGTCCACATCCGAAGAGCGGTTCATCATCGCCTGCACCACATCCTCCACCTGCTCCACCATGACCACGTCCACATCGCCATATTCGGCGGAGAAGGCGTAGTAGGCGTTGTCGATGGAGGAATTGTAGTTTTTCTGCACGGTGAGGCGGACGTCGGAGCGCAGGGCGGGGTCGGTGTTGCGGCGCACGACGGCCTCGTAATTGCCGGTGATGTAATAGCCCTCCGAGGTGAGGATGGGGCGCACGTCGTAGGAGGCCTCCACGGGCAGGGAGGCCACGCTCTCGAGCCGCTCCGCGTCCATGCCGGACAGGGCCCAGAGTTCGCCGTTCATGGCAAAGTAGAGGGTGTCGTTGTCCGTGCGGTAGACGAGGCCGTCCGGATAGCCCTGGCCCGTGAGCGGCACTTCGGCGAGAAGCTCCGCTTCCTCCGCCTCGGGATCGGTCCTGTACAAATTGGCGATGTTGCCATCCTGCGTGTACTGGACGGACAGGGCCAGAAGCAGGCCGTCCTTGTAGGCGCATATCTCTTCGAGGTAGGCGTCGAGGCCGAGGTCGGTGGGATAGTAGATGTCGGTATCGCCATCGGTGAGGTCGGTCATGACGATGATGTTGTTGCCGCTTTCATCATAGCTGGTGAAGCAGAGCAGGTCACCCGCGACGAAGGGGCGGTCGCACTGGGCGTAATATTCGTAGTCCGTGCCCTGGATGAGGTCGAACCAGTCAAGTTCGGTGATCTCCTCGCCCACGGAGGCGTTGCCCTCTGCGTCAAATTCCAGCTCGCAGAGCCACGCGCCCTCGCAGGTGCGGAAGTATTCGGCGTCCTCGCCCTCTCCCTCCGTCTCCTCAAGCATCTCGGTGAGGACGACGCAGGGCCTGCCTTCATAAGCGATGTAGGCGGCGATGTCGGGATAGAGGGTGGTCTCTTCATCCTCCATCTCCGGCTGCGGGGTCTGGAAGGCGCGGCGCTCGGGGGCGTCCGCGCCGGGGGCGAGGGTGTAGACCTCGTCGTGATAGGTGAACATGTACACCGTGCCATCCGCCTCCACGAGGCCGCGCAGATCCACGCCGCGCTGCGCGTCCGCGCGCAGAAGGAGGGCGTCGCCGGGGGCGGCGAGGGCCGTCATGGGCAGCGCCAGAAGCGCCAGCGCCGCGAGCAGAGAGAGAAACTTTTTCATGGTTCGCTCCTTTCCGCGGCCCATGGGCCGCCCCGGAACATGGAAATTCTTTACGCGCCGTGACTTGCGCAGGCCCGTCCAGACCGGCAATGAAAGCACCGGATGCGCGCGCCAGACGGTTTCGCGGGCGATGCGGGGCGGAGACGGCGGCGGCGGCGCTGATGCTCATTTCGCCGTCGCCGGGCGTTTCTCCTGCCGCTTCGCCGTTTCGGGACGCGCGCCTGTCGGGGAGGGCGGCTTCAAAGGCCGCGCGGCCGCGATGAAGCTGCGCCGCATCCCCGTCGGTCGTTTTACATTCCTTCCTTCACCATCATTTGCAGTTTGCCATCCACGCCGCGGATGAACTCGTCGGCGGAGATCATGCCGTCCGTGTACTGCTGCTGAAGATCGTAGAACGCCTGGCTGTTCTCGCCGCCCATGCCGATGTTGCGCTTGACGCGGACGCTGGGCGCGTATTCGCGGTAGATGGCGATGCTCTCCTCGCTGGCGGTCCAGGCATCGTATTTGAGGTAATCCTCGCGGTACTGCTTGTATTCTTCAACGAGTTCCTCGTAAGCCTGCCGCTCTTCCTCCGTTTCGGCCTTGGCGAGCTGTTCCTCAGCGTTGGCGACGCTCTGGTCAAAGCCCTTCAGGTTATCCTCGTACCACGGGCTGCGCACCGGCTCGTTCTCGTCCGGGCAGAGGT
>DVGE01000146.1 GCA_018712885.1 Candidatus Pullichristensenella stercoripullorum
GTTCAGCCGCAGGCCCATCACGGTGTCCGCCTGCGAAAGCGGCGGGGCGTTGAGCGTGTAGGCGACAAAATAGGTACCGTCCCGCAACACCTGCACGCCGCCCGTGCAGGGGCCAAAGCCCGCGCCGCCGCCCTGCGCGAAGCTGAAGGGCAGCGTGCCGCCGTCGGCGAGCGTGGCCGGGCCGGGCGCGGCGAGCACCGCGTAGTTGTCCGCGCCCGCGGCCGGGGGCTGGCAGCCGCAGTTGCAGTTGCATCCGCATCCGCAGTTGCATCCGCAGCTATTTGTGCCGCCGTTGCCGCAGCCACAGCCGCAGCCATTTGTGCCGCCGCAGCCGCAGTCGCAGTCGTCGTCCGGGGCGGAGGCGGTCACTTCCGCCAGGCAGTCGGCGTCGAAGCACACGGGGGCGTAGCGGGGGCAGGGTTCCAGCGGCGTTTCGCAGCCGCAGCCGCACACGCATACGCCGCCGCGCACGGCGTTTTTGGCCGGACAGGGGCCCTGATAAAAGACGCTGCCGTCGGAAACGCCGGGCACGGAGCGCAAAAGGCCGTAGTTTCCACAGCCGGGATCGGTTCGTTGCCTGTACACGAGGATCATCCTTTCCTGGGGAGATGGGCGCGCCTCCGGGCTTTTGCAGCCCGCCGGCGGGGGCGCGCGGGGGAAAGTGTCCGCGGCCGCGCCGCCCTGACCGTCCAGCGGGTCCGCGCCGCCCGGCGCGCGCCCTCCAGGGCATGCTATGCGCGCCGCGCCGCCGCCGTCCCTTGATTCTTGCGGCAAATGATGGTATACTAGGGCCATAGTACCTGCGAAAAGGGGGCGCGATATGCGTCAGGTGACCGATGTGCGCGAGTGGCAGGATCATCTCTTCGCGCTGATGTGCAGCTTTGGCGATTTTTGCGACGCGCACGGCCTGCGCTACCAGCTCTTCGGCGGCACGCTGCTGGGCGCTGTGCGCCACCACGACTTCATCCCCTGGGACGACGATGTGGACATCGCCATGCCCCGGCGCGATCTGGAGCGCTTCATCGACCTCTACGGGAAAGCGCCCCTGCCGGGCACGCGCCTTGTGACGCTGCCCTTCCCCTACGCCAAGCTGGTGGACGCGGGCACCTACCGCGAGGAGAGCGTGCGCCATCGCTACCGGACGGGCGCGGACCTGGACATTTTCCCCATCGACGGCGCGGGCCTGGACGACGCCTTCATCGCGGAGCAGGCGCGGCGCATGCGGCGCGACCGCGGCCGCGCGTTCCTTGCCATCCACGCGCTGCGCGGGGAAAAGGAGCTGCCGCCCCTGCGCCGGCTGCTGCGCACGCTGCACCGCGCCGTGAAGCGCTTTCCCTACTGGATGATCCCGCCTTCGTACTACACGCGGCGCTTCACCCGCGACCTTGCCCGCCTGGACGCGGACGCCTCGCCCCGCGCCGGCGCGCTGTGCGCCTGGGGCGAGAAGGCGGTCATGCCGCGCGACGAATTGCTGCAGACGGTAGAGGTGCCTTTCCGCGAGCGCACCTTCCCCTGCCCGCGCGGGTACGACCGGCTGCTGACGCAGAAGTACGGCGACTACATGACCCCGCCCCCCAAGGCGGAACAGGCGGCGCACCCGGGGCGGCTGTATGTGAAGGGCGAGTGAGGTTTGCCGATGGACATAGATTTCGTACTGCCCTGGGTGGACGGCGGCGACCCCGCCTGGCGCGCCGAGCGCGCGCGCTACGCCCCGGAAGCGGCGGACGGCGACGCCAGCGAGGTGCGCTACCGCGATTGGGGCACGCTCAAATACTGGTTTCGCGGCGTGGACAGGTTCGCGCCCTGGGTGCGGCGCGTGCACTTCATCACCTGGGGGCACCTGCCGGAGTGGTTGAACGCGCGCGAGCCGCGGCTGCACATCGTCCGCCACGAGGACTACATCCCCAAAGAATACCTGCCCACCTTCAGCTCGCACCCCATCGAGCTGAACATGCACCGCATCGCCGGCCTTGCCGACCGCTTCGTCTACTTCAACGACGATGTGTTCCTCACCGCGCCGGTGACGGAGGAGGACTTTTTCAAAAACGGCCTGCCCTGCGACACCTGCCGCTTCAGCGCGCCGCACGCGCACGCGCCGGGGGACGTGTTCGCCCACATACTGCTCAACAACACCGGCGTGGTCAACCGCCACGTGAGCTACGCCCGGGCGAAACAGCTGCACGCGCGCAAGTGGTTCAGCCTGCGCAACGGCCTAAAGAGCGTGACGCGCACGCGCACGTTGAGCCACTGGC
Organism: Candidatus Pullichristensenella stercoripullorum; assembly: GCA_018712885.1. Lineage (GTDB taxonomy): Bacteria > Bacillota > Clostridia > Christensenellales > Aristaeellaceae > Pullichristensenella > Pullichristensenella stercoripullorum. The sequence continues at coordinate 2,253 of DVGE01000146.1, forward strand.
CGTTCTTCGTGGGCTTTTCCGCGCCGCACCTGGCCGTGCCCTTTGAAAAGCGCACGTTTGAAGACCTCTGGCGCGTGGAGGCGGCGGGGCTGGACGCCACCTGCCGCCGCCGCTTCCGCACCATGGCGGACATAAGCCAGCTGGCGGCGCGTTCCCTGCAATTGGCGCTGGGGCGCTTCGAACCGCGCCGGCCCCTGGGCTCGCCCTTCTTCGTCGGCGCGGAACAGGGCGCCGGCCCCGCCGCGCGCGCCATCGCCCAGCAGCGCTTTGCCATGATCTGCGTCAACGACGAGGACGCGGGCTTTGACTTTGAGACCGAGCGGCGCAGGCTCATCGCCGCCTTTGAAACGATCTTGCCGGACAAGTGCGCCTTCGAGCGCTGAGCCGGCCGGGAGGGACGACAATGACCATTGGCTATACCGCCGGCGTATTCGACCTGTTCCACATCGGCCACCTGACACTGCTCAAAAACGCCAAGGGCCTGTGCGACAAGCTCATCGTCGGCGTGACGGTGGACGAGCTGGTCACCTACAAGGGCAAGCACGCCATCATCCCCTTCAGCGACCGCATCGAGATCGTGCGCAGCATCCGCTACGTGGACGCCGCCGTGCCCCAGTACGACATGGACAAACTGACCATGTGCAAAAAGCTGGGCGCGTCCATCCTCTTTGTCGGCGATGACTGGTACGGCACGGACAAGTGGCGCGAGTACGAAAAGGAGTTCGCCGAAGCGGGCGTGCGCATCGTCTACTTCCCCTACACGCGCGGCGTCTCCTCCACGCAGGTGAGCAAGGCGCTGGCCGCCGTGCGCGGCGAAACGGAGGGAGCAAAATGACCGTAGACCGCGAATACTGCATGAATTCCTTCCTCACCTACCGCACCATCCAGGACGGCGAATACGCCTTTGCCGACTGGCTGCCGGCGCGGCGCTTTTCCCTGCCGCCGCTGGAAAAACGCCTGCCCGTGCGCGACAGCGAAACATTGGAAAACGAATTGCGACGCGCCACGCAGGAAGCCTGCAAGGACGGCAAGGCGGCGCTGGCGCTCTCCGGCGGCATCGACTCGGCGGCGCTGGCGCGCTTCATGCCCAAGGGCTCCACGGCCTACACCTTCCGCTGCGTGGTGCCGGGCATGCAGGTGACCGACGAAAGCCCCGGCGCGGCGCGCTACGCTGAGAAATGCGGCCTCGACCACAGGATCGTGGACATCTACTGGGAGGACTTTGAAGCGCTGACCCCGGCGCTCATGAAGCGCAAGGGCATGCCCGTACATTCCATCGAGATCCAGATCTACAAGGCCGCGCTGCAGGCGAAGCGGGACGGCTTTGAGCGCCTTATCTTCGGCGAGACGGCCGACGTCATCTACGGCGGGCTGGACGGCCTGCTCTCCAGGGACTGGCTGGCCGGGGACTTCATCGAGCGCTTTGCTTTCGTGCCCGCGTGGAAGGTGCTGCGCGACGCGCGGCTGGTGATCAAGCCCATGCTCGCCTACGAGCGCGACGGGCACATCGACCCCCACGAGTTCATTTCGCAGTTTTTCATCCGCGAGGTGGTCACCAGCTACTTCAACGCCTGCGGCTGCGCCGGCGTGGAGGCGTCGCTGCCCTATCTGGGCACGTACCTTGCCGCGCCGCTGGACTACGCGCGCGTGCGCGCCGGGGAGAGCAAGTACCTGGTGCGCGAGATGTTCCGCCGCCTCTATCCCGGCTTCGTCGCCCCGAAAAAGCTGCCTATGCCCCGCGCCACCAACGAGTGGTTCAGGGACTGGAAGGGCCCCACGCGCCCCGAATTTCTGCCCCACTGCACGGACAACATGACCGGCGACCAGAAGTGGCTCGTCTACTGCCTGGAGATGTTTTTGAACTTGCTGGATACGAAGTTCGCCGGCGTGTAGCGCGCCCGGCATGCCGCCGCTCCGGGGAAAGGAGCGGCGGTTTTTCTGCCGCGCTGGCCCCGTTTACGTCCATTCGCGCAGAAAAACGTCCACTCGTGCAAAAACTATTGTATTTTGGCGGGAGATACGGTATCATGGATACAGGCAGACACAGGGCGCGCCCGCAAACGCCGGCGCGCCGCGTAAAATTTTGCCGGAGGGGTTGACAAACATGCC